>CAYQLN010000024.1:0-9462 GCA_964418455.1 uncultured Christensenella sp. | reverse complement strand
CTTTCTTTTCCGCTACCGCGTTAAGCGCAATAACGAGACTTCTCGGCATAGCCGAAAGAACGCCGACGAAATTGCTGATAGGTGCTTGCAAAGAACCGAGCATTTTTGCGATAAGTTCTTCTTTCGAGGGCATAGCCGCAAGCGCTTGAACGCCTTTAACGTCTACTTTTCCGCCTTCTACGTACGCGCACTTAACCGCAACTTTATCTTCGTATTTCTTAGCCGCTTCAACGATAACTTTTGCCGCGCCCGTTTCGTCTGCGCCGAACGCAACCGAAGTAGGACCGTTTAAGTCTTCGTCGAAATCAGTAATTCCCAAATCGTTGAACGCGCGACGAATAAGAGTGTTCTTCAATACTTTGTATTCGACGTTGTTCTTGCTGAATTCTCTGCGAAGTTCGGTATCTTGCGCAACGGTAAGACCGTTGAACTTAACTAATACGACCGATTTCGCGTCTTGAATTTTTTGCTTAATTTCTTCTACTACTACTTTTTTCGCTTCAAAATTTGCCGACATTATTTTACCTCCTTGACAAAATAGAACGCCCTTGCCTTTACCTAAGCAGCAAAAGCAAGGGCGCAATAAAGCCTTTTACTAAAAACTGCCTCGGCGGGTTCGCTGTTCGCGATTAAAACCAACTGTCTCGGGCTATTTGATTTTCGTTTGTGATTATAGCACTGCCGATTTAGTTTGTCAACTAAAATTTAGCGTTAATTTTAACGCCGGGGCCCATAGTGCTTGCTACTGCAACGCTCTTTAAATATTGTCCTTTCGCAGCGGCGGGTTTCGCCTTAACGATTGCTTCCATTAAAGCGGTATAGTTTTCCATAATCTTTTCTTTTCCGAAAGACTTTTTGCCGATAGGACAGTGAATAATCGCCGTCTTGTCAAGTCTGTATTCGACTTTACCTGCTTTGGTATCTTTAATAGCCTTTGCAACATCCATGGTAACAGTGCCGGATTTCGGGTTAGGCATAAGTCCCTTAGGTCCTAAAACCTTACCGATACGTCCTACCAAACCCATCATATCGGGGGTGGTGATGATAACGTCGTAGTCGAACCAATTTTCCGTTTGAATTTTTTGTATCATTTCTTCCGCGCCTACGAAATCCGCTCCCGCTTCTTTCGCTTGGTCGGCTTTTTCGCCTTTCGCAAGAACCAAAACTCTAACGTTTTTACCCGTGCCGTTAGGAAGAACGATTACTCCCCTTACTTGTTGGTCGGCTTGTTTGGGGTCTACGCCCAAACGAACGTGAAGTTCTACGGTTTCGTCGAATTTCGCCTTAGCGGAATCCAAAACCAATCCGATTGCTTCTTCCGCCTCGTATAATTTCGCGGTTTCGATAGTTTTTACGCTGTCTATATATTTTTTTCCGTGTTTCATTTAAATTTACCTCCCGTGGTTCTTTCGGGGAAAACAATCCCCTCCCACTTCATTTTTACTTAATCGACGACTTCTACACCCATGCTCCTTGCAGTTCCGCAAATCATGCTTATTGCGCTCTCCAAAGAGTTTGCGTTAAGGTCGGGCATTTTCAATTTTGCAATTTCTTCTACCTGAGCCTTGGTGATTTTTGCAACCTTGTTCTTGTTGGGAGCGGCGCTCGCGGATTCTATTCCGCACGCCTTCTTGATAAGAACGGGTGCCGGCGGCGTTTTCAAAACGAAAGTAAACGAACGGTCTTGATAAATCGTCATTACTACCGGAATGACAAGCCCTACTTGGTCTTGCGTTTTCGCGTTGAATTCTTTGGTGAATCCGGGAATGTTTATTCCGTGCGGACCTAACGTCGAACCTACGGGCGGACCGGGCGTTGCCTTGCCTGCGGGCAATTGAAGTTTTACGATTGCCGTTACTTTTTTAGCCATAATTTTTTCCTCCATAAGTGGTAATAACGTTTCGTCAGTGCGTTAAATTTAACGAAACTCCCACGCTATTTATATCTTCGGCATTGCCGATAAATATCGAATTTTAAACCTTCCTCGACCTTTTTTCGACCGATATTTTTACTTAACGCCGACTGTTCTTATTTATTGTTTTAAAACGTAAAGAACGACGTGCGGCGGAAACCCGCATAAAATCGGTTTTGTTTCGGATAAAAATTATCGAGAAAGTATTTTTTCGAAAAAACGCTTATTCCGCTTCTTCGGTTTCCACTTTTATTTTCTTTATTTGAACGTAATCGAGTTCTACGTTCGTCGCTCTGCCGAACATAATCACGTTGACGGTTACCTTTTGAGCGTTGTCGTTCAAAGCGATAATCTTACCGGAGAACGATTCGAGCGGTCCGGAAACCACCTGAACGTCGTCGCCGATTTTGAAATCTACGTTGACAGCCACTCTGTCCAATCCCATTCTCGCAACTTCTTCAGCCGATAAAGGCAACGGTCTGCCGGAAGTTCCTACGAAACTCGTTACGCCGCGAGTGTTGGTGACAAGCCACCAAACATCGTTCGAATAAACCATCTTCAAAAAAACGTAGCACGGGAATTTTTTTCTTTCCACAATCTTTTTCTTACCGCTCGCCTTTTCTTCCAAGGTTTCTTCGGTAGGAATTTGGATTTCGAGTATCTTTTCTTGAAGATTATTGTTTTCTATTAACTTTTCCAAACTGTCTTTCACCATTGCTTCGTATCCGGAGTAAGTGTGAATTACATACCACAATGCGCGTTCCTCAGCCATAATCACTCCTTAACTTTTAGGTGAAACGAGTTTCAAAAGTTGCAACAAACCGTAGTCGAACGCCGTTATAACCACCAAGAAAATTAAAACGACGGCTATTACTACGCCCGTGTTTTTAACGACCTTGGCAAAAGTAGGCCAATTAACTTTTTTAAGCTCGGAAAAAACGTCTTTTATTTTCAAACCGATACGCTTAAAAAAATTCGGCTTTTTATTCTTATCCTCTTTACGTTTCGTTTCAACGGATTTTTTATTATCCATCTTAATTCCCCTTTTGGTTTTTTATCGGGACTACCCGACGGACAAAAACTATTTCGCTTCTTTATGAACGGTATGCTTCTTGCAGAATTTGCAATATTTTTTCATTTCCAATCTTTCGGTATCGTTTTTCTTGTTTTTGAAAGTATCGTAATTTCTTTGTTTGCATTCCGTGCAAGCGAGCGTAATTTTGTTTCTGTTTCCTTTCGCAGCCATATCGCACCTTCTTTTAAAATCAAAAAATTACACCCCGAATTTCGAAGTGCTCACATATTTTAGCATTATTAGTCGGTCGTGTCAAGGTTTTTGAGCCTTTTTTTAGTATTTATAAGCAAAAAAATATATGTTTTCGCAAAAAAAACGCGGCAGTTCCGTTTCTCGGGAACTTTCCGCGATTTTTATTGCGCAGATTTTGCGTATGGTTCGAATTTTAATTGCGGTAGCGACGCAAGGTTATGCCGAAATTTGCATAGTTCACGGCAAAAAAGAGGATATAGGCGAATACAAATCGCCGTTTGCGGCAATGCTTTCCAATCTATCCTCTTCTATAACGCCCTTTTTTTTGCCGTTCACGAATACCGCGATTTCGTTAACGGCGTTATAGTCCGTCATTTTAAGAACGTTTTTAAGCGCGACCGAACCGTCTACCGCTATCTTTTTAAAAGGCAAACCGCCTTTATAATTTTTGCTTTTCACAAGTTTAAATATTCGTTCGTATTTATTGTTTTTGCCCTTTCCGAACGCCGACGCGAAAACGAAAGAAGAAAAAAACAACAACGAAAAGTTTACGGAAAAAAAAGCCGACCAAACGAACGCGGCAAAAAGCAAACTCGAAAGAATTAAAGAAAGCGTTCTCGTTATTCTTTCCTGTTTTATCCTTCCGTATTTCAAAGCCAAGCAGGCGGAAATCACTCTTCCTCCGTCGAGAGGAAAAATCGGAATTAAATTCACGACCGCTAAGGTTAAATTCGCTTCTACCGCAAGATCCGTGAACGCATAAGTTTCGGGGAAAAGCCACCATATCGCGACGAACGAAACCGCTATTATCGCGTTTACGAGCGGACCTGCGACCGCTATTTTTATTTGGTCGATAAGTTTAAGCCCCTCGATATCGCCTTTTGCGACGGCTCCGAAGGGCATCAACGTTATTTTATCGAGTTTTACTCCTTGTTTCGCGGCGATTACCGAATGTCCGAGTTCGTGAGCGACGGCGGAAAAAGCGTAGGTTAAAAACACGAACGTTTTTCCCGTAGCCGCATAGTAAACGCCGAACAAAAAAAACAGCGGATGAACGTTAAATTCTATACCGCCCATTGAATGGCGGTTTCGCCGATCGTGTATTCGGTTATAACTTCCCCCGCGCCGTTATAGAAGCACATACTCGCGCTTTCGCCGCTCGTGTATCCGACGGGAATGTTTCCGAACACGCCGTCGCCCTCTAAAAAGTACGCATAGTCTAACCCCGCGACAACCGTTTTAAAATTAGCGTTGTGCGTTATTTCCAAAGTCCATTTCCCGTCTGTTTCGGTGGCTGCGCTTACCGTGCCGTCGCAAGGAGAATAAACGCTCCCCGCCGAGCCCAAAGTCATTACGCCGTCGTTAACCGCTATTTTAGAAGCGGAAGCAAGCGGTAAACCCGCCTCGAAATCGCTGTAAACGCGCTCGTCTGTTTCCACCGTCTGCTCTTCTTTGCCGAAAGCGTTCGTTAAAAGCGTGTTTATTCCGCTTTGAGGCAACAACGCGTTGGTCAACAAAATCGCGGCTATCAAAACGCCTATCAAAGCAAATTGGACGGCGACGATATTTAATTTAAACTTTCTTTTTTTCTTCGTTTTGACCGCGGAAGTCCCATAGCCCTCGGAATAATCGTTACCGCGATTTTCGGAGTCGTCGACAAAATTCTGCTTTTTATCAGCCGTTTCGGCTTCGATTTCTTCTATTTTTTCTTGAATAACCGATTGCCCCGCGTCAAAAACGGGTTGCGACGGCTCTTTGTTTATTTTATCCATCAATTCTTTTTTCGCGTCGGTTTCCGCTTTCTTTTTTTTAACGAACAATCGCTTTTTCGGTTGTTTATAGCTAACGTTACAAGTGGAAAAAGGAATTTCCAACATTTCCGCATAACTCATTTTTTCGTTCATAAAAAGTTCCTCCATTTTCGATTTCAAGAATATATATGCGCCGAGCGAACGGTATATGAACGCAACTTTTTTGTTTTTTTAAACGAAAAAACCCGAAGTTAAAAAAACGCGCTTAAAAATCCGCGAGGTTTTTTAAGCGCGTTTATATGGTTAAAATATTTTAATCCGATCTATTTTATTTTTGCAGAAACTTTTTCATAAGTTCGTATCCCGTTTCGACGAACACGTTAGTGCTTTCGGCTTGTTTTTCGGTATACGATTGCGCGCCGTTAAAACAATTCGCGTCGCTCCTGTAAATAAGAAACGGTACGGGGTCGCCGCAATGCGTTTTTATATCGAGAGGCGTAGGGTGATCGGGACAAATAAGCATGGAAAGTCTTTCGCCAAGTTTTGCGGTTTCCTCTAAAATATATTTAACGACGACTTGCGAAATTTGCTCTATCGAATATATTTTATGCTCCGCGTCGCCGTGGTGCCCGCATTCGTCGGGCGCTTCCATGTGCAAATATACGAAATCCGCTCCGTTTTTAAAAGCCTCTACCGCCGCTTTCGCCTTGCCTATGAAATTAGTGTCGTAATTGCCCGTCGCGCCTTCGACTTCTATCACTTCCATTCCCGATAATTTGCCTATTCCCTTTAAAAGGTCGACCGCAGAAATCATAGCGCCCTTAACGCCGAATCTTTCGGTGAAATTTTGCAAAGCGGGTTTTGTCCCTTCCCCCCAAAACCAAAGCGAATTGGCGGGATTCAGTCCCCTTTTCGCTCTTTCGATGTTCACGGGATGATCTTTCAAAAGTTCGTGCGATCTTTCCATAAGCGAAAGATATTTTTTGCCCGTTTCCGATTTGGGCAAATATTCCTTAACGGGTTTGCCCGTTATGTCGTGCGGAGGAGTTAAATCTCCGCAAAGAGAACCCTTATTCACAACCAAGCAGTGTCTATAACTTATTCCGGAATACAACTTATACTTTTCGTCGTTAAGTTTTTCCGCAAGATATTTTATCAATATTTCGGCTTCCGCGGTGGAAATTTCGCCCGCGGAATAATCTATCATTTTTTTATCCGCATAGTTTTTTTCAGAAGAAAGACAAACCAAATTGGCGCGCAAAGTTACGTCGGTATCCGAAATATCTATGCCTATGCTCGCGGCTTCCAACGGCGACCTGCCCGTATAACACTCTTTCGGATTATATCCTAACACCGAAAGGTTTGCAACGTCGCTACCCGGTTTCATTCCGCAAGGAACGGTTCGAACCAATCCCACTTCGCTTTTTGCGCACAGTCCGTCTATAATCGGCTTGTTCGCGATTTCCAGCGGAGTTTTTCCTCCGAGGAAACTTTGCGGACGGTCTGCCATTCCGTCGCCTAAAACAACTATATATTTCATAAATCGCTCCACAAAACAGGCAACTTGCCTTTTTTAATCAAATATCTGTTCGCCGCCATAAAATGTCCGCACCCGAAAAATCCGTTGTATGCGGATAAAGGACTCGGATGCGCGCTTTCGAGAATTAAATGTTTTTTCCCGTCTATAAAAGGCTTTTTGCTACGTGCGTTCGCGCCCCAAAGAATAAATACAAGCCCTTCCTTTTTATCGGAAAGTTTTTTTATTATACCGTCGGTAAATTGTTCCCAGCCCTGATTTTTGTGCGAGTTCGCCGCGTGCGCCCTAACGGTCAGCACCGTGTTCAAAAGCAAAACGCCCTGTTTCGCCCAACCCGTTAAATCTCCGCTTTCCGAAAAATTTTCGCCCGTTTCTTGTTTAAGTTCTTTGAAAATGTTTTTAAGCGACGGAGGTTGTTCCACTCCTTTCGGCACGGAAAATGCAAGCCCCATAGCCTGACCTTCTTCGTGATAGGGGTCTTGTCCCAAAATAACGACTTTAACCTCTTTAAGCGGCGTTAGTTTCATCGCGTTGAAAATATCATACATCGAAGGATAAACCGTTCTCGCGGAATATTCCTTTTTTAAAAATTCGCGTAATTTCGCGTAACTTTCCGCCGCGAACTCTTCTTTAAGAAACTCGTCCCACTCTTCCGTAATTTTCACCATAATAGTAATATAATATCATTTTAATTTGACTATTGCAATTATTTTTCATATAATGTGTTATAAGTTTATTATTAACACAATACTTAATTAAAGGTGATTTATGAACGTTTTAGACGTAATTTTGATCGGCGTCGCGCTGTCTATGGACGCAGCCGCTCTTACGGTTGCCAACTGCGCGACTTACAGAACGGGACTGACCACACGCAAAAAATGGGCGATGCCGATTTTCTTTGCGATTTTTCAAGGCATAATGCCGCTAATCGGATATTTAGTCGGCTGGGTTTTCGCCGATATGCTTTCTAAAATATCCGGCTACCTCGTTTCGGCAATATTCCTTTTTTTGGCGATAAAAATTTTAATAGACTATATAAAAGAAAGCAAACAATCGGAAACTTGCGGCGACGAGCAACAAAAACAACTGACCTATAAACTTCTTTTGCTTCAAGCGGTGCTTACGAGCATAGACGCGTTGGCGGTGGGAGTTACTCTCGGTTTGGAGCTTGCTTTTTCCGTTTATTTCGCGGTTCTTATAATTGCGGGCGTAACCTTCGCCATAGTGTCGATCGCACTCGTTTTGGGCGACTCGATCGGAAAGGCGTTCGGGAAATATTCCTCCGTGTTCGGATTTATCATACTCTTAACGTTGGCGATCAAAACTTTTATAGAAGCGATTGCGTAAAATATAAAAATCTTTTTAGTTACGAAAAAAGTAGCCGAAACATCGTTTGTTTCGGCTACTTTTTATAAATTTTCCACCCTCTTTTCTTATTCCTCTTCGTTTATTGTTTTGTCCGAAACGCTCGAACTGCCCGCTTGCGCCATTTTGGCTTTTTTCTCTAAATAATCTTGCTCTATAACCTCGTTTTTTATTTGAGAATACAAAGTTTCGCTATATATCTTAACGATAACCATGGCGATAAACACCAAAACGCATAAGAACAACCAAAATTCCACGCCGTTGGCATAAAACGCGTTTTTCAAAAGCCATTCTTCTCCCTCTCCGATATTGAAAATCAAATACGTAATTTCGCTTTCGAGATAACCTTCTCCCATAATATCGAATACTCCCATCGAACTGAACATAAGCACGTAAAACGCGAACATTACTAAATAAACTATTATCGTGTTTGCTCCGACGGTATGTTTTTTTGCTTTCATATCCCTCGGAGCAACTTTTCCTTTCGACATATCTTCGCAAGCAAACATTGCGTACATTTCGGGATTTTGCAACTGACCTATTTGTTTGAATATGCCGGA
Source organism: uncultured Christensenella sp. (assembly GCA_964418455.1). Classification (GTDB taxonomy): domain Bacteria; phylum Bacillota; class Clostridia; order Christensenellales; family Borkfalkiaceae; genus UBA1259. The sequence continues at coordinate 1,070 of CAYQLN010000024.1, read as the reverse complement.
AATTCCTTGTATCATCGCTATAAATATTCCAATATACAAAATCCACATATAATATCCGAGATAATTCGAACTAAGTCTTTCTTTCAACGGCGATTTTTTCAGCGAGCACAAAAGCGTGTCGAACACGGAATAGGACAACGAGTACTCCTCGTTCGAGCCGAGTTCTATGCTAAATTTCAAACACGGTAAAAATAAAAACATAAAACAAAACAACACCGCGCACACGTTTACAACGATAGACCGATACAGATAAGTTTTTAATCTATCCTTGTATTTAGAATAATTTTCAATCACTAACTTTTCCTCCTTAGCGTTTATTTACTTAACATTATAGTCATAATTATGATATTGTCAAGTATTTGAACATAGATTAAAATTAAAATATGATTTCATACGAGCCTTTTTGGAGAACGCTAAAAAACAAAAACGTATCGACGTACGCGCTTATAAACAAATACGGAATAAGTTCCGCCACCATAGACAGAATAAAAAAGAACGGCGGAATAACCACCGCCAAATTAGATGATTTTTGCAAGATTTTAGATTGCGAAATACAAGATATAATAAAATTCGTTCCTGAAAAAAACTAACCCGTTGCAAGTTGCAACGGGTTAGTTTTTTATGTGTTAAAATTTATTTTCTATCGGCAAAAATTATATTCTCGAAGCGATTGCCTCCAAAAATTCTTTGCTGTTGAGTTTTTTCGGAAGCACTCCCTCTTTTTTGAAAAGAGCAACCAAGTCGCCCGTCATTTTTCCGCTTTCGATGGTAGCGACGGTAGCCTTTTCCAATCTATCGGCAAAATTCATAAGTTCGGGCAAATTATCGAGTTCGCCGCGTTTACGAAGCGCGCCGCTCCAAGCAAAAATCGTAGCGACGGGGTTTGTGGAAGTTTCTTCGCCTTTTATATATTTATAGTAATGTCTCGTTACCGTGCCGTGAGCCGCTTCGTATTCGTAAATCCCTTGCGGAGAAACGAGAACGCTGGTCATCATGGCAAGACTGCCGAATGCGGTGGCAACCATATCGCTCATAACGTCGCCGTCGTAGTTTTTGCACGCCCAAACGAC
>CAYQLN010000023.1:0-9520 GCA_964418455.1 uncultured Christensenella sp. | reverse complement strand
GATCCTCGTTACCGTAGGAAGCACGGGGTTTAAATTCGACAGGCTTTTTAGAATTTTAGACGAGCTTTGCGACGAAGGCGTTTTAACGGGCGACAAACTTGTCGTTCAAACGGGCAAAACCGATTACGAGCCGAGAAATTTTAAAAGTTTCGAATTTATCGAATATGAAAAAATGGAAGAACTCGTTTCTTCTTCGGAATATATTATTTGTCATTCGGGAACGGGCACGGTGGTCGGCGCGCTTAAAAAAGGCAAAAAAATCATCGTATTCCCCAGATTGAAAGTGTTTAACGAGCACGAAAGCAACCACCAATTAGACCTTGCGGAAACTTTTTGCGAAGAGGGCTACGTTTTGGCGGCTAAGGATAAATCCGAACTTAAAAACGCGATTGCAAAAGTGAAGGATTTCGCGCCGAAAAAGTTTGTGTCGAATACGCAAAATTTTTTAGAACTTTTAAAAAGCTTGCTATAAAGGAGTGTCGTTTGGTTAAAGTTAGCGTTATCGTTCCCGTATACAATGCGGAAAAGTATTTGGAAAAGTGCTTGCAATCGCTCGTTTGCCAAACTTTGCAAGAGGCGGAAACCATTTTGGTAAACGACGGGTCTACCGACCGAAGCAAGGATATTTTGAACGAATACGCGGAAAAGTTTCCGCAAAAAATAAAGGTTGTTCACACGCAAAACGGCGGGCAGGGCGCGGCGAGAAATTTAGCGATAAGACACGCTTCGGGAGAATACCTTGCGTTTATAGACAGCGACGACTATGCCGATCTTTCCTTTTTGGAAAAAACGGTTAAAAAAGCCGAAGAAACGAAAGCGGACATGGTAGTGTGCGAACACTACGAAGTAAAAAACGGCAAAAAGCGTCTTAAAAAATTTAAAGATTATTCTTCTAACAGAGAAATGTTTATAGACGCGCTTGTGTCGCCGTGGATAAAGTTGATTAAACGGAGCGTTTATATCGAAAGCGGAGTTTCTTTTCCCGAGGGATATATTTACGAAGACACCGCGTGGTTTGCGAATCTTTTGCCGTCCGTTTCGAATTTCGCCGTTTTGCACGAGCCGCTCGTTTATCACGTCGTGCAAAAAAATTCCACGATGACCAAGAAGCAAGAAGAGCGGACGGAAAACATTTTTCCCGTTATGGATTGCGTTTTGGAGTATTATGAGAAAAGAAATCTGACGGAAAAATATCAAGCGGAGATAGAGTATTTTTTCACGCGGATACTGTTTATGAGTTCCTTGCGGCGCGTTGCGAAAGTTACTGACGCGAAATTAAGAAAGCGGTTGACGGAAAAAAGTTTCGCGACGGTAGAGCGGAATTTTCCCAATTACAAAAAGAACGCGTATTTAAGGGGAACGAGAAAGTTTTACGTTAAAACGTTAAACCGTTTTACCGCGCCGATATTTCTTTTTGCGTTCGGATTAAAAGGTTGAAATGAAATCGATTGTTTTGATAATACCCTATTTCGGGAAGTTGCCCGCAGGTTTTAAGGTGTGGAAACTTTCCGCGTTGAATAACGCTTCCGTGGATTTTTTGTTTTATACGGACGTAGAAGAAATTCAAGAGGAAAAGAACGTTAAAGTAATCAGAACGACTTTTTCGGAATTCGCCGAAAGGTTTAAGAAAAAATTTCCTTTCGATATTGCGCTTTCTTCTCCGTATAAACTTTGCGATTTCAAGCCGACTTACGGATACGTTTTGAGCGACGATATTGCGAAATACGATTTTTGGGGGCATTGCGACGTTGATTTATTGTTCGGCGACATAAGAAAATTCGTTACCGAAGAAATTCTTTCTTCTAACGATAAAATTTTGGAGCACGGGCATTTCACGCTGTATAGAAACGACGAAACTTTGAATACGGCGTTTATGAAAGAAAAAGGATATAGGGATTACGACTACGTTAAGGCTTTGTCGAGCAAAGACGCGAATTATTTCGACGAGTTTTTGGGAACGCAAATTATACATAGAAAATTAAACGTCAAGTCGTATTTGAACGAAAAAATTTTTTTCGACGCGTTAGAGCGCAGTAAAGCGTTTAAGCATATCGACGATTGTTTTTCGGAAACGGTGTTTAAGTATGAAGACGGCAAGTTGTTTGCGATAACGAAAAATAACGGCGAAACGGAATATAAGGAAATTCTTTACGCGCATTTTCAGAAACGAAAGATAAATTATCGCGATTTCAGGGCGGATACGAGGGAATTCTATATCGTTCCCAACAAACTTTTATCAGCCGAAAGCGTTAAGGACGAAACCAAGCTTTTTAAGGTTAGGTTTCCCAAAGCCTATTTGTTAAAGAAAAAGTTCGAACATTTGAAAACCTATTTGAAAAGATACGCTTCGGGGAATTATCGTTCGTTTGTCGCGTATCGCGCGGAGAGGAAGGCTTTTTCCTCGGATATGAAAAACGCTAAAAAAGCGATAAAGGAGTGGAAGAGCAATGACTTCGACGGCGGTAATAACGACGTATAACGGAGAAAAATTTCTTTATCGGCTTTTGGAGTCGGTCTTCCGCCAAACGAGAAAAATCGACGAAGTGATTATTTTAGACGACCGTTCATCGGATAACACCGTTAAAATCGCGCGGGAGTTTATAGATGGTTTCGGCTTGGCGGAAAGTTGGAAAATAATAGTTAATCCCAACAATTTGGGATATGCCGAAAACTATCGCAAAGGATTTGAAATCGCAAGCGGAGAAATCGTTTTCCCCGTCGACCAAGACGATATTTGGGAAGAGAACCGCGCGGAAAATATGCTCGCCGTTATGGAAAGCAACGAGGATATAGGGCTTCTTAATACGGACTACGTCGAGTTCGAAGGGAACGGCGACGAGGTTTTTCAAAGGAGTTATAATTCGAGCGACTATATAAATCTTGCTAAAATCAAACTTAACCGCAAAACTCGCTTTTTGAAGTTTCCGGGATGCGTAACCTGTTTCAGGAAAGATTTTTTTTCGGAAGCGAAAAAATATTGGTTCGAGGGCTGGGCGCACGACGAGTTTTTGTGGTGCCTATCGGTTTTGTTCGGCAAATGCTATTATGCGGATATAGTCTCTCTTTTCAGAAGGGTTCACGAAAAACAAACGTCGGGGAAACTCGGAAAAGACAGGGCTAAAAGAATAGCCTACCTCGAAAAAGAAGTAAAATGTGCCGAAACGCTTTTGGCGGTTGCTAAAAAAAACGATTTCGGAAAACAAGTTATAAAGATATACGAAAAAAATTTAACCGCAACGAAACTTCGTCTTTCGCTTGTGAGGGATAGAAAACTTTTTTGCGCTTTTAAATTGATGTTTTTGTTAAACCGATACGATTGCAAAAAGTCTTTTTTTGCGGAAATATTCATCGCGCTTAAAAAAGATTAAGGGACATAATGGAAATAACTACGGCAAAGAAAAAAATAGAATACGTTATACCGAGAGGCTCCGTCGGAGACAAAAGCGTTTTCCGCACGGCTTGTTGGCTTTTTTTGGTTGCGCTTTTTCTTTTGCCTGACAGTTTCGGAATAAGAATAGGCATATTATTCACGGCAAAACGCGTTATGACCATAATTTGCTATTTACTGATAATTTTCAATAAGGAAAGGCTGAATATTTTTTGGCGGCAAATTAAAAAAAGCGTTTTGATAAACGTAGTGGTTATTTTATACGCCGTCAATATGCTTTTGACCGCTGTGTATAGAAGAGATTTAAACTCTTTCATGAACGATTTCCTGTTTTGCATTTTGATATTGTATTTATTGATTTATATTTTGCAGAACGAAATAAAAATAGTAAACGTGCAAAAATTATTGGAAATCGCGCTGCTTGTTTTAGCGTTTTTCGCCGTTATAGAATTTGCTACGGGATTTAACTTTTTTTCTTTGCTGAATACTTCGGGCGAGTTTATTTTAACGAATAGTCGACAGGGTAATTCCAGGGTTACTTCTATATGTCACCACGCCATAATTTTCGGGTGGTATATGAGTATGCTGACTTTGTTGACCTGTATAGATTTTAAGAAAAACAAACTTTATCTTTTCAGAAAACCCGTTCATTTCGTTTTGGGAATGATAGTCGTTTTTTTAACGGGTTCGCGCGCGCCCATCGGGCTTTTCTTTGTCGGTGCGTTTTTAGTCGTGGTGTTCAGCAATAAAGACAATCTTATAAAAAGTCTTTTGATAATCGCTATGTTTTTAATAGTTTTCGGGGGAATAATCGCGCTAACCTACAAAACGGATTTTTCGCAGTATATATTAAGAATGATAACTTCCGCGATAGACGGAGTGTTCGGCACTACCATTTCCTATCAGTTCGGCGGGGAAAGGTTCGTCGCCAGCACGGAGTATCGTCACGCGCTGAAACAAGTTTTCAAACTCGACTATTTTAACAAGTTTATGGGCAGAGGTATCTCCTATCAGTTATCTGTTGTCATCGACGGGTATTGGTTGTTGTCTTGCGACAATACGTATGTATCCGTATATATAACCTACGCATATCCCGGATTGGTGCTCTTCGCGCTATTCTTGGCGATAATGGTAGGGTATTGTTTGGTAGGCATGTTCAAATATAAAATAAGGGCTTGCGGAGGAATACTTGCCGTTGCCGTTATATATTTATTGTTGATATGGAACGTTGCGTTAATGGGGTCTTTGGCGTTCGTTATGTGTCTATACGCATTCGCATACGTTTTAGTAGAAAAAGAAAAAACAAAAAAAGGAGAAAAAAATGCAATCGAAGATTATCAAAGAAGAGTTCGCCATTAACTGGAAAAGGACGTTCATCGCGCCTTTTAGAAGATGGTGGATAATGCTAATATGTGCATTTATGGGAGGAGTTTTGGGCTTCTGCGCAGGACTTATAGCGAATAAACCGCTATACGTTTGCGAGGCGAAGTATTTGGTTTCTTTTGAAAGCAGAGACAGTTTGTCGGACATATCCAGTCAACTCAGTTTGGCGAGCAGACTGCTTTATAACTGCGAAGTCATAGCAAACCAGAACAAATATCTTTATCAATTGGAAGAAGAGGTTAATAAAGGCGTCGACGAAAAAAGTCCGCAATACCTTTCGAGCGATTATATAAAGGGTGCGTTATCCATAACGCGTTCGAGTACTTCCGGAACGTTTATGTACGTTACCGTAACTACCGAAGATCCTAAAATTTCCAAAAAAATAATCGACGTTATTTCCGCCGAGGCGGAAGTTACCGAAAGCGGTAAAGTATACCCGAAAGGTTCTTTTGCAGGGTATATGACGAAGGAATTTACTTTCGGCACGAGCACTTCTGTAGGTTTCTCTTTGATAAACATTCCGGAAGAGCCGGAAACGCCGGTCGCAAAAATTTCCAAAAAGACTTTTGCGTTTATCGGCGCGGTTGCCGCAGGCGCTGTTTCATACTTATTTATGTGCTTTTTGGAACTCGTTACTAAAAAGATTAAAGAAGTCGACGATATTAACAACAGATATAACGCTCCCGTTCTCGGCGTGCTTTATAATTTCGAGAGCAGCGAATTAAATTACGGAGGTGACGAGTATGGCTACTAAGAAAAACAAAACCGAATTTGTTGAAAAGGAATGTGTTTTAGACGAAAACTCGCCGTTTATTTTAACCGAGTCTATGCGCCATCTTATGTCGAGCATAAGTTTCGCAGTGCCCAAAAAAGAAAAGGGCGGAAAGGTGATTTGTATAAGTTCGGCGATAGCGGGCGAGGGAAAAACCACCATATCCACCAATCTTGCCATAACTTTTGCCAATGCCGGATATAGAACTGTTCTTGTCGATTGCGATATGAGAAAGCCGCGCATAAAAAATATGTTTAAACTTCCCAAAGCGAAAGGGTTGGTAGACTATTTGAGCGGACAGGTTTCTTTTGAAAGTATAGTTCAAAAGGAAGTAAAACCCAATCTCGATATAGTTCCCACGTATAAAACCGCGCCTAACCCTACGGCGTTGTTTAACAGCGACGAGTTCGATAATATGATGGAAACTCTCGCAAATTCTTACGAATACGTTATTGTGGACACTCCGCCGCTCAACGTCGTTTCGGACGGTATTCTCGTCGCTACGAGAACGGACGGCATAGTATTGATTACAAGACCGTATTTCAGTGACCATAAAAACATTCAAAACGCGCTTAACAGCATAGCGTTTGCCGAAATAGACTTTTTAGGGTTTGTCGCAAACAACATAGAATTGAAAAAGCCCGGCAAGAAAAATTATTACAGCAAATATTATAAATACGGATATAGCGATAAAAAAGAGCAATCGAAAGAAGACGACGCAAACGACTGACGAGGCGGCGCGATGGATTTTGTTGAAGAAAAGGTGAGCGTTATCGTTCCGATATACAATATGGAGAAGTATTTGGAAAGGTGCGTGGATTCGCTACTAAAACAAACGTACAAGAACCTCGAAATAATACTCGTGGACGACGGCTCTACCGATAAAAGCGCAAGCATTTGCGACGAATACGCGCAAAAAGACGAACGAGTAGTAGTTATTCATAAAGAAAACGGCGGCGTATCGAGCGCGCGGAACGCCGCGCTCGATATATTCAAGGGAGAATATATCGTTTTTGTCGATCCCGACGATTATGTTTGCGATAATTACGTTCAATATTTATTTTGCCTTTTAAAGTCAAATGAATGTAGAATTTGTAGTTGCGGCCATTTTAGGATAACAGCCGAAAATCAAGAAATAAAAACAGACGACTTAGCGGCGGAAAGCATTAAAAAAATCGCCGTGAAAGACTATCGTTTAGGGCAAGTTTCCGTTTGGGGGGTTATGATTCATCGCTCTGTTCTTAAAAAAGAATGTGGCGACGTTAGGTTTGACGAGCGATACGACAGAACGGAAGACATATTGTTTCTTGCCGAGTTAATTGCAAATTTAACCGACGAAGAGATTTATGTCGAATCGACGAAAAAACTCTATTACTATACTTTTTACAGACAAGATTCGCTCGTTCACGTTAAAAACAAGGAAAAAATAGTTTCGTCGTATTCTCATTTATACGAAGACTTTAAGAATAAATGCGGAAACAGGAAAACACTTTTTAAATCGTGTTTTCAATGGATGGCGTTTAACTACGTTTTTATGATAAACGCCTTTGTAGACAACGGTTGTTTCGAGGGCGAGTATTATAAAAAAGCAAAGAAGATAATCAGACGTAGGTTTTTTAATATATTATTTTCCGACGCTTCGTTTTTCTATAAAAAGAGGTTGTTCGTTATGGTTATAAGCCCAAAATTATACGGAAAATTAAAGTCTAAGCGATAATTCTTTTGCGAGGCGGTGCGATGGATTTAGTTGAAGAAAAGGTGAGCGTTATCGTTCCGATATACAATATGGAGAAGTATTTGGAAAGGTGCGTGGATTCGCTACTAAAACAAACGTACAAGAACCTCGAAATAATACTCGTGGACGACGGCTCGACCGATAAAAGCGGAAACATTTGCGACGAATACGCGCTAAAAGACCAACGTGTGGTCGTTATTCATAAAAAAAACGGCGGCTTATCGAGCGCACGAAACGCCGCGCTCGACGTGTTTACGGGTGAGTATATAACTTCCGTCGATCCCGACGATTACGTTTTTGAAAATTACGTTAAAATAATGTATAACGCATTAAAAAGTCGCTCGGCGAAAATATGTTTTTGCGACCATCGGACGGATTGCGTTAGTCGAGAGGAAGTCGATAAAAAAGAGTTTAAAGAAGAAAGCGAAGAGAAAGAAATTATTTCGATAAGCCCTTATAAATACAGGTTCGATTGCGCTTCGGGGCACACGCAATATTGGTGTTATTTATATCATAAATCGCTTGCGATTAGGGAAAACGGAGAAAAAATATATTTCGACGTCGCGCATATCCGTATGGAAGACGTGCCCTATTGGGCAGAGGTTTTTTCTTCCTTAAAAAAAGACGACGAGATACTTTACGTGCCGAACAAACTATACGTATATAGGTTGGAAAACAAGCCGCTTATGAACACGGAAAAAATTCTTGCGACCTATATAGGGCATTGGGAAGCGGTAAAGTCGAAAGTTAAAGACAAAAAGAATTTATTCAGGTCGCTTGTTCCGATTTACGCGGTTAACTACTGTTCGTTTTTGGCAACTTTTATATTGCAAGATAAACGCAAAACGGCGGAGTTCGCAAAAGCCCGCGAAATAGTGAAAAAACATTATCCGAGAATTCTTTTTTCTCGAACGAAACTAAAAATAAAAATCAAATTGGCAACGCTGACTTTTTTCCCGAAAGCGTATGAAAAGTGGCGATGCGGAAAACAAAAGTTATGATAGATTTTCACACTCATTTATTGCCGAATATAGACGACGGCGCGTCTTGCGCGGAAGAATCGCGCTTAATGTTAGACGCGCTTTCTTTTCAAGGCGTTAAAAAGGCGGTGCTGACCCCGCACTTTTATCCGCTTGCGGATACGGTTAAAAACTTTTTATCGCGCAGAAAAACCGCGGTGGAAAACCTGCTCGGAGTTTACGACGAAAATAATCATCCGCAACTGTATTTAGGCGCGGAAGTCGCGTATTATCACGGCATCGGCAAGGCGGAAACCTTGCAGGATATGCGAATATGCGGAACGGATTTGTTTTTATTGGAACTTCCGTATTGCAAGTGGGACGAGGGGGTAGTCGACGACGTTTTTGAATTTGCGGAAAACACACGAAACAAAGTTATAATCGCGCATATCAACAGATATTTAACTTTTAAAAACGCTAAATATTTAGATGCTATGCTAAAAAACGGAATAATGCTTCAAGCAAACGCCGAGTGGTTTATAGATAAGAAAACTTTCAAACAAGGCTTGAAATACGTTAAAAACGGTTCGATAACTTTTTTCGGTTCGGACGCGCATAACGCTTTAACGCGCCCGCCGAGATTAAAAGAGGCGATGGATAAAATAACCGAAAAACTCGGCGAAAAAGCAATTTTACAAACGTTTGCCACGGGCGACGTTTTGCTTGAAACCGCAAAAAAAATATGAAACGAATATCTTTATAATTCATAAGGAAAACATTTTAAAACACCAAAGAAATGAACGATAATTTGAAAAGAAATAAAATACTCGTATGCGGCGGCGGGAATATGGGTTCGTTGCTCTCGGTAAAGTTTTCTAAGGAAAACGACGTAACTTTATTCGTGAGCAATCAAAAAACGAAAGACTATTCCAAAAATATGCAAGCCGTTAATTTAGATACCGACGTCGTGACCGCGGGCGATATCAAAGAAATAACCGACGATTTAGAACACGCGGTAGAAAACGCCGAGTGGATTTTTATTACTTATCCTTCTTTTTTGTTTAAAGATTTTTCGGAAAAACTCGTTCCGCTGTTAAAAAAAGGTCAGCACCTCGTGTTCGTTCCCGGTAGCGGCGGCGCGGAATTGTTTTTTAGTGAGGCTTTAAATAAGGGTTGCACGATAAGCGGATTACAAAGAGTTCATTGTGTGGCAAGAATCAAAGAAAAGGGCGTGCTCGTAGCCGAACAAGGAATTAGAAGCAGTATTGCGGCGGCTTCCGTTC
>CAYQLN010000022.1:0-9579 GCA_964418455.1 uncultured Christensenella sp. | reverse complement strand
AAACGGCTTTGAGAGAACTTGCCGATTCGATTGAAAAACACGGCGTGATTATGCCTATCATCGTAAACAAAAGCGGCGACAGATACATGATAATCGCCGGCGAAAGAAGGTTCAGGGCAAGCAAAATCGCCGGATTGAGAAAGGTTCCCGTTATAGTTAAAAACTATACCGAACGGCAAATAAAAGAAATTTCTCTTATAGAGAACCTGCAAAGAGAAGATCTTAACCCCATAGAAGCGGCAACGGCAATGCGTTCGCTTATGGACGACTACGGCTTGACGCAAGAAGATTTGGCAGACAGAATCGGCAAATCCCGTCCCGCCGTCGCAAACACGTTAAGGCTTTTGAGTTTGTCTCCCTCCGTAATAAAAATGGTTTCCAACGGTTCCCTTTCGGCAGGCCACGCGAGAGCGATAGTTTCCATGCCCGAAAGCGACCAGATAAAGTTCGCGCAAGCCGCCGTTAAAGAAGGACTGTCCGTGCGCGACGTGGAAAAGAAAGTCAAAGATTATTTTATGCCGCCAGAAGAAAAGGCGAAAAAGAAACTCAAAACCGAACTTTCTGCGGAACTTAAAGAATTGGTCGGAGAAATGCAACGCGTTTTGGGAACGAAAGTAAACGCTATCGGAAACGACAACAAGGGCAGAATTTATATCGACTACTACACGCGCGACGATTTGGATAGACTCAGTGAAATTTTGGATTTTGTTAAATCCAACAAAAAATAACGAAAAAGGGGCGAAACGCTCCTTTTTTAATGAAAAAACGGCGAAAAAAAGCGCGTGCGTGAAAAACGCTTTAAATAAAAATCATTATCAAAAAATTTCGAAACGTCTTGCGGCTCGGCGACAACTTTCGCCGAGCCGATATTTTTTGATTAAAAAGTTCGTTCGAAAATTTTTGTGCCGAAAATTAAAAAGCGGCTCTGTTATGTTTTGTTTGTGAAAGGTGTTTTTCGGCGCGCTGTCTTTTTAAAAACTCGACAAAAAACAAAACAGAAAAAACAAAAAATAAAAAAACAAACGTGAAAAAACCCAAAAAAGTATTGACAAAAACGTCGGGGGGGGGGGTAAAATAAATTTTATTAAGACTTTTTGGAAGAAAAGGAGGAAAAGTATTATGAATTGTCCTAAATGCGGAGTTTTTTTGTCTAAAAACGCAAAGTTTTGCCATAAATGCGGCGAAAAAATCGAACAAATGAAAAAATGCCCCGTATGCGGAGCGGAGAACAACGGATCGTTTTCTTTTTGTCCTTCGTGCGGAACACAACTTAGCGAAGAAACCGTTTCGAGCGAAACCGCTTGTTCGGGTAGCGAAACGGTAGTAGAGTTGACCCAAGAAGAATCGCGTGAGTTACCGATAGAGGCGATTGTAAAAAAAGTATGCAGTTGTATAATGTTGGCTATTCTTTTCGGGTTGTTTGTTTGCTCGTTTTTTGTAGGGTGCAAAATTAAAAACTCTCTTCTCGACGAAGAAGAAAAATTCAATTTGTTTACCCTTGGAGGAGAAGAATATTTCGGCTCGCAAACGAGCAAGAGTATAAAAGTGCTGCTGGTTGTTTTATATTCTTCGTTGATACTTAATATAGTGGTATCGTTTGTTTGCTTTTTGAAAGCGGTTTTAGATTTTTCCGTGAATTTAAAAAAAGACAAAACGTCGGATTATTTAAAAGAGGTTATCGTTGCGTTTGCGTTTAATATAATAGCCACGATTTTTATGAACAATTGCGTAAAAAACGCGTTGAGTATTTTAACGAGTTTTTCTTCCGCAAGCGCGGTCACGTCAAAGCTGTCTTTTGCAAGCTTTTTTTCGATAGCGTTGTTCGCAGTCGCCATCGTTATGAATTGCACCGTTAATTACTTTTTTGCCAAAAACGAAAAGGGGTATAAGGCAAAGATTGCCGCTTCGATAATATCCTTAGTTACGGTTGCCCTCGGTATTGTGGTTTTGTTTTTAGGAGGGAACGCCGTTTTGGAATTAAACAATGAAGGGCTTGACTCGAGCGTTTCTTTAAACGCGAGTTCTTTAATGATGATTTTATACGCTAATTCTTCCGCGTCGAACACGGTTGTAGGACAAACGATATTTGTTTATCTTAGTTACGTGTTTTTAGTTATAGCGGTGGTTACTACGTTGGCGGCTTGTTTGTTCGAAGGCGTTTCCTTAAAAAGAAGTAGGGCGGTTAGTTTCGGTTGCAGTTTATCGGTTGCCGTTGCTTCGGTTTTGGTTTGCGTTTCGGCGGGCCTGTTGTCCGGGAATATGGCATTTGTGAAATTCTTAGGTTTGAGTAAGTATCCTGTTTATGATCCGGCTGTCGTAACGACCGTTGTGGGCATTATCCTATTTGTTTTGTGCCTTGTGAATTTTATTGTCGGAATAACTTTACGGAAAACAGACTCGACGGAGATTGAAAACGGATAAAAAAACAATAAATTAAAAAAACTCGAACGAATTTGAACCGCACCTGCTAAAAGCTTCTACCTTTTGGGGGTGCGTTTCAAAAGTAGGACGTCTTTTAAAAAAAGAAGACGATGAATTTTTTTGTTTCGAGAAAGAATTTTTTAAGCGGCATATAAAGCGCGGGCGAAAAAGTAGAAAAGCGACGAATAAATAAGTAAAAAGTGAAAGTATTATAGTAAAAATAATAAAACAGAAAAAAAGAAAGATTCTTATAAAAAAGTTTCTTTCTTTTTTTTGTTAAAAAATCGAGAAAGACGGGTTTTTATACGTGAAAAAACCTTAAAAAAGAGTTGACAAAATCGACGGGGGGGGGGGGTATACTACCTGTAAGAAAAAAAACAGGAGGTGAGTTTTTGTTATGAAAAAATTCAAAAAATTATTGGTAGTATTATTGGCGATAGCGGCTTTGGCTGCTTGTTCGGTTTGCTTCGTTGCGTGCGGAGATAAAGACAGCAGCGTAGTCGGTACGTGGAAGTTTGTATCTATGACTCAAACTTATGTATCTAACGGTCAAACGCAAACGAAAGAAATCAAAGCCGGCGAAACGTATGAAGGAATGGATATAACCGAAGATTATATGGTTATGGAATTTAAAGAAGACGGCACTTTCACACAAACCATGACCGTAGGAACTTATACGAATACCCATAGCGGAACATGGAAACAAGACGAAAAAACCGTTACTATTACGATGGAAAGCGAAAATACAAACGGCACCGTTGACGGAGATAAATTGACTTTTGTTTCTAATCAAGACGTAGGCGCTGAAGAAAGCGTTTCTATGACGCTTGTATTGAAAAAAGCGTAACTATTAAAAAATAGACGGTAACGAAAAACAACACCGCCCCGAACGAATTGCGTTCGGGGCGGAAGTTTTTAAAAAGAAGTGATTATACCAAATCGTTGTTAACGCTTTTATAATGAGTTAGCGGCATCACGGAATCGTTGTAGTTTTCGATATAATTTAAAACTTCGTCGTCGTTATCGAATATTTTAAAAAGTTCCAAAGTGTGCTCGTTCATAAATTTTTGAGCGACGGAATTGTTTAAAAAATTTATCATTGAATCGTAGTATCCGTTAACGTTATAAACGGCTATCGGTTTATTGTGTCTTCCGAGTTGTTTGAGGGTTAATATTTCAAAAAACTCGTCGAACGTTCCTATTCCGCCGGGCGCGATTATAAAAGCGTCGCTTTGTTTTTCGAAAATACCTTTTCGCTCGCGCATGCTTTCGGTATAAATAAGGTCGTCGCAGTTTTCGAAAAGCACTCCGTCTGCATTAAAAAACTTCGGCGCGACGCCGATGATTTTTCCGTGGTTTTTTTCGCAGCCTCTCGCCGTGCCGCCCATAACTCCGCTTGCTCCGCCGCCGAAAATAAGAGTGTAGCCTTTGGCGGAGATTTTTTCGCCCAAACGCTCCGCCGCGGTAATATATAAAGAGTCGATCGCGTTGCTCGACGCACCGTAAACGCAAATGGTTTTTATCATTAAAGCCCTCCGAACAAGTCTTTTTATTAGTATGCGTTAAAAAGATTTAAAATTCGTTAAAAAAGGGGAAAAGAAAATCTTTTCCCCGAAAATTATTTAATAATCGTTTGTCCGCCCATAAACGGAACCAAAACGTCGGGAACTCTTATGGATCCGTCTGCGTTTTGATATTGTTCGATTATCGCGGGGAAAACTCTGCTGGTGGCAAGACCCGAACCGTTCAGGGTGTGAAGATAAGCGGGTTTGCCCGTTTTGGAATCGCGATATTTGGTGTTGTTTCTTCTTGCCTGATAGTCGTTTGCGTTGGACACGGAAGAAACTTCCTTGTATATCTGCATAGAGGGAATCCAAACCTCTATGTCGTAGGTTCTTGCCATCGAAGCGGAGCAGTCGCCCGCCGCAAGTTTGCTTATTCTGAAATGCAATCCGAGTTTTTCGATGAGGCTCGCCGCTTTGTTAACGAGTTCTTCGAACGCTTCTTTGCTTTTTTCGGGATGCGCGTATTGCACCATTTCCACTTTGTTGAATTGGTGCCCTCTTATCATACCCCTTTCTTCCGCTCTGTAAGAACCCGCTTCTTTGCGATAGCAGGGAGTATAGGCGAAAAATTTCATGGGAAGTTTGCTTTCGTCGATAATTTCCCCCGCGTACATATTAACGAGCGCGGTTTCCGCCGTCGGCAACATAAAGCGGTTTTTTGTTCTGTCTTGGTCGCAATCCAGCCAATAAACTTCGTCGCTGAATTTGGGGAATTGCCCCGCGCCGAAGCCGCAGTTATATCCGAGTTGATGCGGAGGAAGAATAAATTCGTATCCGTCTTTAAGGTGTTCGGTTATAAAGAAATTCAAAAGCGCCCATTCCAGCCTTGCTCCGTCGCCGCGGTAAATCCAATATCCGCCGCCCGAAAGTTTCGCTCCGCGCTGATAGTCGATTATGCCGAGATTCGTGCACAGGTCGACGTGGTTTTTCATTTCGAAATCGAAAGCGGGTTTTTCTCCCACGACCTTTATTACTTTATTGTTTTCCTTTTCGCCGGGGAGCAAGTCCTCGTCGGGGATATTGGGCATAACCGCCAAAAGGTCGAAAACCTGTTTTTCGAGCGATTTTGCCTTTTCGTCGCATTCCGCTATTTTTTCGCCGAGCGCGCGCATATCCGCAAATATTCCGTCAACGGGTTTGCCCTCTTTTTTGAGTTTGGGAATTTCCGCGGAAACTTTATTTCTTTTTGCTTTATATTGTTCGACTTCGCCTATGATTTTTTTTCTTTCCGCGTCTATCGCGAGAATTTCGTCGAAATTTGCTTTATATCCTTTTCTCGAAAGAAGTTCTATAACTTTTTCCTTGTTTTCTTGAATTTTCTTTAAGTCTAACATTTTGCATCTCCGTGATAAAATTAAATATATTATACTTGCATTTTCTGAAAAAAGCAATGTTTTTTTTCCGATAGAACGCTCGACGCCGAGTTTTTTTATCGTTGAAAAAATTTTTCGGCAATTTTGTTAAATTTTATCGTTTTTCTTGCCAAACTTCTTTTTAAATCGTAAAATAAATATTAAGACGAGGAGCGACTATGAAAGAAAGGTTGAAAAAAATTAAAGAATTCGTAGATAAAAACGGCAAGGTCGATTTTCACGATTTGGAAAAGGCTTTTCCCGAAGTGTCGAGCATGACTCTTCGCAGGGATTTGGTTCGTCTAGAAGAAAACAACGCGGTCCTTCGCGTTTCCGGCGGCGCGATTTCCGTCGATACGGTTCTAAAAGCCAAAGAAGCGGATTTCACGGAAGAGAGAACCAACCTCTATGCCGAACAAAAAATGGAAATAGCGGAAAAGGCGATAGATCTTGTGGAGCCTAAAAGTTGCATTTTTATCGACGGCGGTTCCACCACGACATATTTCGCCCGCGCGCTTCCCGACGATAAATACTACGTCATTACCAACGCGTTGAGCATTGCGGAAACGGTTTTGAGGAAGAATTATCCTACGGTAACTCTTCTCGGCGGCGACGTTAAAAAAACCACGTTCATAACGGTAGGTCGGTCTTGCGCGGAGTTTTTGTCGCAAATAAACGTTCAAACGGCGGTTATGACGGCTACGGGATTTCTAACCGCTTCGGGCGCGTTTTCGTGCGGAAGTCAATCGGAGGCGGAGGTTAAAAAAGCCGTCATCAAGAAGGCTACAAAAGTTATTATGCTCGTAGACAGTTCCAAAGTCAACAAAAACACTCCGTATACTTTTGCAACGCTCGGCGATATAGACTATATGGTCGTGGACGAAAAGTTCGACGAGGGGCTGAAAGAAAAAATAAAAGCGGCAGGGGTCAAGGTTTATTAAACAAAACCCTTGCTAAACGGTAAGATAAAATGGTATCATAAAAAATACCGAAAAGAAAAAGGTGCTATATGTTTAAAAGATTGCGCGCAGACATAAACGCTGCGAAAAAAAACGACCCCGCGGCAAGGAACAAGTTTGAAATATGGCTAACGTATTCCGGCGTAAAAGCGTTGTCGTGGCACAGATGGGCGAATTTTTTGTATAGAATAAAATTAAAACTGCTCGCGAGAATAACCAGCCAATTCGCAAAGCGCATAACGGGCATAGAAATCCATCCCGCGGCGAAAATAGCGGGGGGAGTGTTCATCGACCACGGCGCGGGCGTCGTTATAGGCGAAACGGCGGAAGTGGAAGAGGGCGTCGTTATTTATCAAGGCGTAACTCTCGGCGGAACGGGCAAAGAAACGGGAAAACGGCACCCGACCGTAAAAAAAGGCGCGGTTATAAGCGCGGGCGCAAAGATTTTGGGCGGGTTTACCGTCGGCGAATATGCGAAAATCGGCGCGGGCGCGGTGGTTCTTAAAGAAGTTCCGGCATACGCTACGGTTGTGGGCGTTCCCGGCAGAGTGGTCAGGATAAACGGCGAAAAAGTTATCGATTTAGAGCAGGAAAAGAGCGACCCGTACAGAGAGGAACTATGCCATTTGAGAGAAAAGGTTTTCGAACTCGAAGAAAAATTGCAAGCGCTCTCGGCTAAAAAGGAAAAGGAAGAAGGCGAAAACGGATAATCGGATATGAAAATTTATAATTCATTAACGGGAAAGAAACAAGAATTTCAGCCCATAGAGGGCAATAAAGTCAAAATGTACGCGTGCGGAATAACCGTATCTGGCGAAGCGCATATCGGGCACGCTTATCAAGCGCTCGTGTACGACGTGGTCAGAAAGTTTTTGAAAAAACTCGGATACGACGTGACTTATGCGAGGAACTATACCGACGTAGACGATAAAATTATAGCCAAGTCCAACGAAACGGGTATTCCCGCCGACCGATTCGCGTTGCAAATGATTGAAAAAATCGATAAAGAAATGGCAAGGTTTAAAGTGGACGATCCCGACGTTTGGCTTAAAGCGACCGACTGTATTCAAGACATAATAGATTTCATAAAAGGTCTTGTGGAAAAGGGGCACGCATACGCCACGGAAAAAGGCGACGTGTATTTCGACGTGAAAAGTTTTCCCGAATACGGCAAACTTTCTCACAGAAATTTGGAAGACGCGCTTAACGGGGTGAGGGTCGATAACGACGAAATGAAAAAATCTCCGCTCGACTTCGCGCTGTGGAAAGCCGCCAAAGAGGGCGAGCCGTTTTGGGTTTCTCCGTGGGGCAACGGCAGACCGGGTTGGCATATAGAATGTTCTACGATGAACAGAAAGGCTTTCGGCGACAGAATAGACATCCACGGCGGCGGAAGGGATTTGATATTCCCGCATCACGAAAACGAAATCGCGCAAACGGAAGCGCTCACGGGCAAGCAATTCGCCAATTTCTGGATTCATAACGGGCTTATAAAAGTTAACGGGCAAAAGATGAGCAAGTCGCTCGGCAACAGCCTTTTGTTGAAAGATTTATTGGACAGATATTCCGCCGAAACGGTGAAATTCGCATTGCTTTCCACCAACTATCGCGGGGATTTAAATATCACGGATACGCTTTTTCCCGAAGCGGAAAAGCATTTGACGGAGTTTTATAAAGTTTTCGTAGCGGCGGCGGAAAAGGGCGTTAAAATCGAAGGCTCGGTTAAGGAAATAGACGAAGCGTTCGACGCGGCGATGAGCGACGATTTCAATACCTCGCTCGCTTTAAGCGACTTGTTCGGATATTTCAAAAAGGCAAAAGCAAAACTTTCGGAGGGCGACTACGTTTTTGCGGGAGCAATGCTCAATCAAATAAAAAAAACCTACGCGCTTTTGGGATTGTTTCAAGAAAACCCCGAGTCGTTCGTGGAAAAATACGGCGCGACGGAAGAAGACGTTCCGGAGGAAATAAAGAAAATCGCAGAAGAGAGGCTTATTGCCAAACAGAATAAAAATTGGGCGTTGGCAGACGAACTTCGCGATAAAATAGCGAGTTCGGGTTGGACGATAAAGGACGCTAAAAACGGGTATACGCTCGAAAAGAAATAGGACGGAAACAAGATGATAACTTCCAAAGAATTAAGGGATAAATGGATTAAGTTTTACGAAAGCAAAGGGCACGTGAACATAGGCGCGGTTTCTTTGATAGGCGACGGAACCACGGGCGTTATGTTTAACGTTGCGGGAATGCAACCTTTAATGCCGTACCTTCTCGGAAAAAAGCACCCGAAAGGAAAGAGGCTTTGCAACGTGCAAGGCTGCGTCAGAACGGTGGATATAGATTCGGTCGGCGACGCAACGCACTTCACTTTTTTCGAAATGATGGGAAATTGGTCGCTCGGCGATTATTTTAAAAAAGAAAAAACCGCTTGGACTTTTGAATTGTTGACCGAGGTTTTCGGGTTCGATAAAGACAAAATTTGCTCCACCGTTTTCGAGGGTAACGAGTCCGCTCCGAAAGATACGGAAACGGCGGAACTTTTGAAGAAGTTGGGAATAAAAGAAGAAAATATTTTCTACTTAGACAAAAAGAATAATTGGTGGGAATTGGAAGGGACGGTAGGCACGCCTTGCGGACCCGACAACGAGTGGTTCTATCCGAGGCACGATAATAAATGCTGCGACTCGTGCGACGTGAATTGCGATTGCGGAAGATACGTGGAAATCGGCAACGACGTGTATATGCAGTATAAAAAATTGGAAAACGGAAAATACGGCGAATTGGAAAACAAAAACGTAGATACGGGGTTCGGCTTGGATAGGCTTCTGCTTTTCCTCAACGGTCTCGACGACGGCTATAAAACCGACTTGTTCATAGACTCGGTAAAACTGCTCGAAAAAATTTCGGGAAGAAATTACGACCAAGACCCGACCGCGAGAAAAGCAATCAGAATTATCGCCGATCACACCAGAACTTCCGTTATGCTTATAGGAGACAAGAACGGAATACTTCCCTCGAATACGGGCGCGGGATATATTTTGAGAAGACTTTTGCGCCGCGCTATCAGGTATTGCAAATCGCTCGGAATAGACAGCGAAAGCATTTGCGAAGTCGCGAAAATATTTATAGAAAAAATATACGACGAAGCCTATCCGTTGCTTGTGGAAAAAGAGGAGTTTATTTTAGAGGAAATAAGAAAAGAAGCGAACAAGTTCGAAAAAACTTTGGCTTCGGGCATTAAAGAATTTGAAAAGTGCGTTGTGGGAATAGAGCGCAAAAACG
>CAYQLN010000021.1:0-9608 GCA_964418455.1 uncultured Christensenella sp. | reverse complement strand
CATTATCTGGTAGAGGCTTTTTCAAAGGCGGCGGAAAGAACCCGTTCGAAAAAAAAATTGGTGCTTGCGGGAAATTTCGGGTTCGATAAAAAATATTATAAAAAAATACTTTCGGCTTGTTCCGGAAAAGACAATATCGTTTTAACGGGCTTTGTTGACGGGGAAACGATGGAAGAACTTTGGACGAACGCTTTTTTGTTCGTTTTGCCGAGCGAAATAGAGGGGATGAGTATGTCTTTAACGGAGGCTTGCGCATATAAAAAACCTTGTCTTGTTTCTAATATAGAAGAAAACCTTGCGGTAACGGGAGAAAAAGCGTATAATTTTATCTCTAAAAACGTCGATTCTCTGACGGAAGCGTTAACGGAATTGTTGTCCTACGATATAATACCGAAAACCACCGAGCCGAGTGAGGCGACGTGGGAAAAAACGGCGGAAACGACGGAAGCCGTTTATAAAAAATAAGATATGAAATTTCTACTCGTAAATAAATATCACTACGTTAAGGGCGGGTCGGAAAGATATTATTTTAATCTTGCCGAGGCCTTAAACGCCGTCGGCGACCAAACGGTTTTTCTTTCAATGAAAGATAAAAGGAATTATCCTTGCGAACAGGAAAAATATTTTCTTTCTCATTCGTCTTCCGACGGTTCGGTTTTAGAAAAAGCAAAATTTTTTAAAAATATGCTTTTTTCTAAGGAAGGATATAAGAAGACCGCCGAATTGTTAAAAGCGGAAAAACCCGACGCGGTGATAATAAACAATTTTCACAAACACTTGACTTTTTCGGTTATAAAGGCGATAAAAGATTACGATAAAAATATTCCCGTAGTGTGGGTTGCGCACGATTATATCGCCGTTTGCCCGTCGTTCACTTTACTCGACGGCAACGGAAATTTTTGCGAAGAATGTAAAAAAGATTTGCATAAATGCATTGAAAAAAAATGCGTTAAAGGTTCTAAAATTATAAGCGCGCTTGCGGTAAGAGAAGCGAAATATATTAAGAAAAACGGGTATTACGATTTATTCGATTATATAATTTGCCCTTCGGAATTTATGAAAGGTCAACTTCGTTCGTTAGGGAAGAAAAAAAACGAATTATATAAAATGTTCAACCCTTTGCCACCCGATTATAAATGCGAACTAAACTGTTCCGATAAAGGATATTTGTTGTTTTTCGGCAGGCTTTCCAAAGAGAAGGGAATAGACGGGCTGATTCGCGCCGTTTGCGGAACAAATTCGGAACTAATTATAGCGGGCGAGGGAAAAGAAGAAAAGAGTTTGAAAAACTTGTGCAAAACTCTCGGCGCAAACAACGTTTCTTTTGCGGGATTTAAAAAGGGAAAAGAGTTAGAAGAACTCATAAAAAACTGCAAATACGTTTGCTTACCGAGCGTGTGGAGCGAAAATTGCCCTTATTCCGTTATAGAGAGTTTTGCAAACGGTAAACCCGTTATCGCTCGAAAATCAGGCGGAGTAGCAGAACTCGTTAAAGACGGAGAAACGGGAATTTTGGCTAAAGAAAACGAAAGTTTTAAAGGTGCTATCGACAGAGCGACGTCGATAGAAAGAAAAGAATATAACGCAATGTGCGAAAAAGCGCGCGATTTTGCGAAAAATAATTTCGACGCGATAAAATACGTTGAAAAACTCAAAAAGATTTTAAGTTTGAACCGATAAAAGGAGTTTGATTATGCATATAGGAGTGCTTGGAGCAGGGACTTGGGGTATCGCGCTCGCGAGGATGCTTCATAACGAAGGCAAGAAAATTACGGTTTGGTCCGCTATAGAAAAGGAAGTACAAACTTTAAGCGAAACGAGAATTCATCCGAATTTAGTCGGAATGAAAATTCCCAAAGGCATAGAGTTCACTTGCGATATAGAAAAAGCGTGCTCGGGCAAAAAAATAATTCTTTGCGCCGTGCCTTCGGTGTTTTTAAGGAGTACCGTTTCCAAGGCCGCTCCGTTTATTCATAAAGGGCAAATAATAGTGGACGTAGCGAAAGGAATAGAAGCGGAAACGACGCTTACGATGAGCGGAGTCATAAAAGACGAATTGTCTAAGCACGGAAAATCGGACTACGTTAAAGTCGTTGCGCTTTCCGGACCTACCCATGCGGAAGAAGTCGCGCTCGATATGCCCACGGCAATAGTTTCTGCGTGTGAAGACGTCGAAGCGGCGGAGACCGTTCAAACCGCGTTTATGAACGAAAACTTTCGCGTGTACGTGAACGACGATATTTTGGGAGTGGAACTTGCCGCCGCGTTAAAAAACATAATCGCGTTGGCTTCGGGAATGATAACCTGACTCGGTTACGGCGATAACGCGAAAGCCGCTCTTATACCGAGAGGCGCGAAAGAAATTTCCGAACTCGGCAAGGCTATGGGCGCGAACGAGAAAACTTTTTCGGGGCTTGCGGGCGTAGGCGATTTAATAGTAACCGCAACAAGCGTGCACAGCAGAAACAACCGTGCCGGAATGCTTATGGGTAAGGGAGTTAACTGTTCGGAAGCGATAAAGTTGGTCGGAATGGTGGTCGAAGGAGTGAACGCCGTGCCTGCCGCTATGAAGTTGTCGAAAAAATACGGAGTGGAATTGCCGATTGTATTTGCGGTAAACGATATTATTAACGGTAAACTCGACCCGAAAGACGCCGTTAAAAAACTTATGACAAGAGATAAAAAAGCGGAATTTTAAACGGTTATGACGGACGGTAAAATAAAAGTAAGCGTTGTGTTGGTAGCGAGCGACAATAAAGACGAGTTGTGCGAATGCGTTTCGTCGATAGTGCACCAAACGCTTAAAGAAATAGAACTTATTTTGGTAGACGACGGCTCTACCGACGATACGAAAGAAATGTGCGAAGCATACGCTAAAATATATCCTTTCGTAAAATCGTTAAGACAAGAAATTCAAGACGGCGGTTCGGCAAAAACGCTCGGGCTTAGCGCGGCTTGCGGAGAATACGTTGCGTTTTGCGACGCTTTCGGGTCATTTAAAAGCGAAACTTTCGAGTATCTTTACGATAAAGCAAAACAATCCGACGCGGAAATTTTGCGGTTCGGAACAGAAACCGAAAAGACGGGCAAGCGTAGATATTCGGAGAATAAAGAAGGTCTTTTCGATAAGGAGCAAATAAGAGAAAATTTTTTATTTCCGACGTTCGGTCTTTTACCTTACGAGAACGTTAATCATTGCTTGTCGGACAGCGTTTGCGGTAGTTTATTTCGTCGCGAGTTTTTGGAAAAAAATCATAGCGTTTTTTGTTCGGATAAAAACTGTTTTTGCGCGGACAAGTTATTTAATATAGAAGTTTTTGCCAAAGCGGAAAGGGTTTATGCCGTAGAGGAAAAGTTTTATTTCGGGATTGAAAAAGAAAACCCTCGCTTAAAAGAAAAATATCGTGCGGAAAATTTTCAAGCGATGAAATCGTATTGCGAAGAACTTTTCGTGATAGGTAAAAAACTCGGTATTTACGACGACGTGAGATTGCGTATAAAAAGAACTTTTCTCGAATACGTTCAAAAAATCATAAGGAACGAGTTGCTTTTTAACGACGATAAAAAAACGGCGCAAGAAAATATTAAGGCAATTATGGAAGACCAAACTACGAAAGATATATTAACGTCTTTTCCCGTTAAACAAATGCCTTTTAAGCAGAGAATGGTTTTTTCCGCAATGAAGAAAGGCAACGCGTCGGTTGTTCGAATAATTAAAATATAACGATAATCGTTTACACTAATAAAGATTATAAAAGCTTACGACCGTTTTTTGAAAGAAACGGAAAGGTATAAAATTGGATAATACAAACAGTTTGACAAATAAAACTTTATCGGGAGTGTTTTGGAAATTCGGCGAAAGGATTTCCGCGCAGTTGGTATCGACGCTTGTGTCGATAATACTCGCAAGACTGCTTATTCCGGAAGATTACGGCGTTATCGCGCTCGTAACCGTGTTCATCACGATATGCAACGTGTTCGTCGTTAACGGATTCGGAACGGCGCTGGTGCAAAAGAAAGACGCCGACGATTTGGATTTTACTTCCGTTTTTTATTTCAGCATTTTTCTTGCCGTTTTACTTTATGCGGTAATTTTTGTTTGCGCGCCCTTTATCGCGAAATTTTATGACAACGAGGTGTTGACTCCGATAGTAAGGGTAATGGGAATAAGAATAATCATAGCCGCGATAAATTCCGTTCAGCACGCATATTTAGACAGGAGAATGCAGTTTAAGAAATTTTTTATTTCCACCATATTCGGCACTGTGATTTCCGGAGTAGTGGGCGTTTGGTTGGCTTATAACGGATACGGCGTGTGGGCTCTCGTAGCGCAATATTTAACTAACGTTACGATAGATACGTGCGTTTTGGCGTTCGTTATTAAATGGATACCGAAATTCAACGTGTCTTTTGCCAGACTTAAAGGTTTGTTTTCTTTCGGTTGGAAAATACTTGCCTCCTCGCTTCTCGATACGGGCTATAACGAACTCAGAACTCTTATTATCGGCAAAAAATACGACTCCGAGTCCTTGGCGTATTACAATAAAGGCGGCAGTTTTCCTTCGCTTATATCGAACAACGTAAATACGGCTGTAAACTCGGTTTTACTCACTGCTTTGTCTAAGATACAGAGCGAAAAAGAAAGAGTTAAACAGTCAATGAAAAAATCGTTGCAAGTTTGCGCGTTCGTTATTTTGCCTTGTATGGTGGGTTTTGCCGCGATAGGCTCGACTTTTATAAGCGTGGTTTTAACCGACAAATGGCTTCCGTCGCTTCCGTATTTATACATAACGTGCGCGACGTTCACGTTGTATCCTATTCATAACGCTAATCTTACCGCTATGCAGGCAATGGGGCGGAGCGATTTGTTTTTAAAATTGGAAATCGTGAAAAAAGTAGTCGGTATAGCGTCTATACTCGTTTCCATGTGGTTCGGCGTTTTTTGGATGGCTATGAGCGCGTTGTTCTCGGGAATAATATGTTCTTTCATAAACGCGTTTCCGAATAAAAAACTTTTAAATTACGGATATTTCGAGCAAATTAAGGATATCCTGCCTTGCGTATTGTGTTCGTTGTTTATGGGAATTCCCGTATTCTTTATGAATTATCTCCCGATAAACAAAGTTTTGCTTCTCGTTATGCAGGTTGCGGTCGGCGTAGGATTGTACGTTTTAATAAATATCATAACCGGAAACAAAATATATTTCGACGTTTTAAAACTCGTTAAAAACTTTTTCGGTAAATATAAAACCGCTCAAACGGTTGAAGATATCGACGATAGAAGTTATAACGCCTTGGTTAAAAACGGAAAAATATATTCCGATTTACCGAAAGAGTTTGCAACGCAAAAAGATTATGCGGATTCTTTGAAAGAGAGTTGCTTGGTAAAATATTTAAAACTCGGAAAAAAGACGGCGGGCGCGGTATTCTATACCGTCGAAGAAACAACCGTCGTTATTAAGGAAGCGTTGTTTTTGGAAGAATATCTTTCAAACGGAAACGTTAGAACGATTATAGAAATGATCGCTAATGAAGTGAGCAACGCTTCTCGTTTAGAGTTCGAAAACGGGCTTGGCGATTTCAATTCGGAAGAACTTAAAACGGAGTTTGAAAAAAATAAAAGCGAACAATGCGAAGCGGCTGTCGTTAAAGATAGCGAAACGCCCGATTAAATTTACGTCGCTTTAATAGAATTCAAAAAAAGAGAGAATTATAAATGATTAACGTAACCCGTTCATCGATGCCGGAACTCGAGGAGTATGTCGAAGAAATAAAGGATTTATGGGATAGTCGCTGGTTGACCAATATGGGAGAAAAGCACCGCCGATTGGAAGAGGAACTAAAAAGGTATTTGCAAGTTCCGTTGATTTCTTTATATGCAAACGGACATTTGGCGTTGGAAAACGTTATAGAAGCCTTTAATTTCCCCGCGGGGGCGGAGGTTATAACCACGCCGTACACTTTCGTTTCCACCACGCACGCGATAATACGTAGCGGATTAAAACCCGTGTTTTGCGACATAAATCCCGAAGATTTCACGATTGACGCGGAAAAAATAGAATCGCTTATAACGGAAAAAACCGTGGCTATAATACCCGTGCACGTGTACGGTAACGTTTGCGATGTGGAAAAAATAGAAGAAGCGGCGAGTCGCAGAGGCTTAAAGGTTATATACGACGCGGCGCACGCGTTCGGCGTTAAGTATAACGGCAAAGGTATAGCAAACTACGGGGATGCTTCGATGTTTTCCTTTCACGCGACCAAAGTTTTCAATACGATAGAAGGCGGCGCGGTTTGCTATAAGGACGAGCGTTTAACGCAAGTTTTGAAGGATTTGAAAAATTTCGGCATACACGGAACGGAAACCGTTTCGTTCGTGGGGGGCAACGCCAAAATGAACGAATTCCAAGCGGCTATGGGAATTTGCAATTTGCGGCATATCGATCGAGAAATAGTCAAAAGGAAAATCGTATACGACCGTTATTTTTCGCGGCTATGCGAAGTCGAAGGAATTCGACTGAATAAATTTAGAGAGGGCGTTAGCCCCAACTATTCGTATTTTCCGATTGTCGTTAACGAAAACAAGTTCGGCAAAACGAGGAACGAAATATACGAATCGCTTTTGAAAAACGGAATAAGGGCGCGTAAATATTTTTATCCCGCTACGAACGCTTTCGATTGCGTTAAAGAGCGTTGCGAAGTTTTATCTACGCCCGTTGCCGAATACGTCAGCGACAGGGTGTTGACGTTGCCGTTATATGCCGATTTAGAAGAAAAAACGGTGGATGAAATATGCGATATAATTTTAAGGTGACCACGAATAATAATTCAAAACCCAAGTTCAGCGTTTGCTGCACGACCTATAATCACGAAAAGTATTTGAGTCGCTGCTTGGAAAGTTTGGTGTCCCAAAAAACCGATTTCGATTATGAAATTTTGGTTTTCGAAGATAAGTCTACCGACGGCACAAAAGAAATATTAGCGCAATTCGCAAACGAATATCCCGAAAAAATAATTCCGTTGTATCAAGAGGAAAATCGCTATCGCAAAGACGTGCACGTTTTCGAAAACCACGTGTTTCCGCTCGTAAGAGGCGAATATATCGCTTTGTGCGAAGGAGACGATTTTTGGACGGACGAAAACAAACTGCAAAAACAAGCGGACGCGTTAGACGCCTATGCCGATTGCAAATTATGCGTGCATAAAACCGTTCTCGGCGACGAAGACGGTAATTTTTTAGGAGGATATTTGCCTCCCATCGATTATGATACGGGCATATACAAAACGGACGAGTTTTTGAAAATGGGTTATCTGCATACCACTAGTTACGCGTTCAGGGCGAGCGATTTAGAAGGGTATCTTAAAACGGGATTATATAAAACGGCAGACGTGTTCGACGTTCCGTTATTGAATTATTTCGCAATGCTCGG
Organism: uncultured Christensenella sp.; assembly: GCA_964418455.1. Taxonomy (GTDB): domain Bacteria; phylum Bacillota; class Clostridia; order Christensenellales; family Borkfalkiaceae; genus UBA1259. Next base: position 2,178 of record CAYQLN010000021.1, on the reverse strand, counting down.
TTCCGTTTATTATTTTAACGAAACGCTTTCGTGTTATCGCGTCGGAAGAAAAAATAATTGGACCAACAATCACGACGGGGCAAAGCACTGCGACAGTATGATAAAAACTCTCGACGCGATTGACGAGTATTTCGGGCGCAAATGGACGAAGAGTTTGGATAAAGCGCGTTTTGACAATTTGCTTATAGGTTGCTATGCGAAGCGAAATTTTTCGGATATAAAAGGTAAAAGGTGGCGACCGTTTATAAAAAAACTTCCGTTTAAAAAGCGCGCGGAGATAAGAATAGGCATCTCCTTTCCTTGGATTATAAAGTTAAAAGACGGAATAAAAAAAACGTAAAAAGAAATGAACAACGTTTACAAAGCGTTTGTCGCCCTCGTCGCGGCAGGCATAAAAGAGGAAAAAACAGACGAAAAAGTTCTTTCGGAGTTAACTTCCGAAGACTTTTCGCGCGTTTTAAATCTTGCAAAAATCCACGGAGTTTTGCCCGTTTTGTGTCGTTCGCTCGGCACTGTCGAAACGGACTTGATCGGCGATGAAGTTAGACAAAAAATTAACGATATAGAACTTGCCGCCGTGGCAAAAAGCGAACGTCTTGCGGAAGAAGAAAAAATTCTTTATGGCTTGCTGGAAAAAAACGGAATCGAATTTATCGTTTTGAAAGGGCTTGCGATTCGTTCGCTGTATTTAAAAAAGGAAACGCGTTCTTCCTGCGACGTAGACGTTTTGCTTAAACCGCAAGACAAAGAGTCGGCGATTCGACTTTTAACAAACGGCGGGTATACGAGAGTAAAAGATTATAAAGAGGAAATAACTTTTCTTTCCGAACAAAATCAAGCGGTGGAACTACATTTCGATATAACCGAAGGCGACAAAAAATTAAACCACCTTTTTAGCGGAGTTTTCGAAAGAGCGAATACTTTTGAAAACAAAGAATTTCAAAAGAGTTTATGCGCGGAAGATTTCGTTGCGTATCACGTTGCGCACGTCGCGAAACATTTGCTCGGCGGCGGTTCGGGAATAAAATCCGTTTGCGATACTTTCGTTATAGAAGAAAGATTAAAATACGACAAAGAAAAAGTAGAAGAAGCGTTGTCGGAATCCGGGCTTAACAAGTTGTGGAAAGAACTCGTCGCATTAAAAGATTATATGTTCTTTAAAACCGTTCCGTCGCCGTTAACCGAAAAGTTCGCCGAATACGTTATATCCGGCGGGGCGTACGGTTCGGAAGAGCGCGGGAACCAAATAAAAAAGAGCCGTCAAGGCAAGGTTAAATACGCTTTTTCCAGATTGTTTTTGCCTTGCGAGGAACTTAAAGCCGTATATCCGATTTTGGTAAAACACAAGGCGTTATATCCTTTTTGTTCGGTTCACAGGTTTTTCAAGTATGTTTTTAAAAGTAAAGGTTCTTCTTCTAAAACGAAGGGCGATTTCAGCGGCGCGGAAGCGCAGAAATTGCTGGAAGAATTAGGACTTTAAAATTTATGAAAAATCGTTTGACAAGTAAAAAAAATTGGTGTATAGTATAGAGGCTTAAAGAAGAAGTAACCCTTCTCGCCGACGGCAAGCGCGCTAATCGGCTCGATAATGAAACTTGTTTTCGGCATTTGTCGAATTGTGAGTAGGGTTGTTTCGATAGAAGCAATCCGTTTTTTTTCGTATTCATTAGCAAAACGGCTAAGGAAAATATTATTGAGAGGTAAAAACCCATTAAACAACAACATCAAATCAACGAAGGAATAAGAGATAAGGAACTTCGCGTAATAGGTGAAAACGGCGAGCAACTCGGAATTATGAGCGCGAGAGAAGCGCAGGAGTTAGCGGACGATAAAGGACTCGACCTTGTTAAAATATCTCCGCAAGCGACCCCGCCCGTATGCAAGATAATGAATTACGGCAAATTTTTGTTCGAGCAAGCGAAGCGTTTGAAGGAATCGAAAAAAAATCAAAAGACCGTCGAAATAAAGGAAGTTCAACTTTCTATGACGATAGACGTCGGCGACCTTAACGTAAAAGCGAAACAAACGCAAAAATTTTTGAACGCGGGAAACAAAGTTAAGGTTTCGATAAGAATGCGCGGCAGACAAATGGCGCACTCCAACTTATCGATAGACGTTATGAACCGTTTTTTCGAAATGGTCAAGGATAACGGAGTAATGGAAAAGAAACCGCTTTTA
>CAYQLN010000020.1:0-9611 GCA_964418455.1 uncultured Christensenella sp. | reverse complement strand
GTCATAACCTTATTGACACAACGCTTTTTCGGTTGTATTATTTGGAAATTTACGAACATTTGTTCGCTTTTTATTTAAAATATATCTTATATTTATGACAACGTTTAGTCATAATTTTATTTTTTTCCATAATTTTCCATTTAAAATATTTTTTTGCAAAAAAAAGAAAAGCGGCAAAAAACGCCGTCGAAAAATGAATTATTTTAACGTTTTTTTATTTACGAAACAAACTTTATATGGTAATATATATCTTATGAACAAGTTTAGTATTTATAAGAACAGAATATTATTTATAGCAATTTTGGCGTTAATATCCGCGGTATCTTTTTGTTTAGGCAATCGTTTTTATTCGGCGAACGCACTCTCTTCCGCGACGGCGGAAACGGAACTTTTCTTGCCAAATTCGAAATTGGAATACGACGATTCGCTCGCTTCTCCGCAAGACGTGTATTTCGACGAAGAGGTATGCGCGGTTATACAAAATAACGGCACCGAACTTTTGATAAGCAAAAACGGCGGCGCGTTCGTCAAATCGAGCGCAACCTTTACTTCTTTGCAACAAGTTAAAAAACTCGACGATAAAACGCTTATCGTTAGCGACGAAGCAAAAATTTATAAAATAGATTTGGAAAGCGATACTTTCGAAAAAGAAGCGTTAAAATACGGCTCGGAAAACGTTACTTGCAATCTTTTCGATTATAAAGACGGAATTTTTATAGGAAATTTCGGCGTGAACAATATCATCTATTCGATAGAAAACGGAGTCGCCGTTAGCAAGTTCACGATGACGGATATTTGCAACAGCACCCCCGTTTGCGTGAACGACGGAGTTTTTTACTACGTAAATAAAGATTCCAAACTTTGCAAAAGAACGGCTACGTTTAACGGCGAAGGGCAATTAACGAACGAAGAAACGGAACTAACTAATTTAGTCCCTACCAGAATGATTACCGACGGAACGAATATATACGCTCTGAAAGAGGATAAAATAATTAAAATCGACGTTTCCACAAAAGCGCAAACGGAACTGTCTTTTTTAAGCGACAACGCATACGAATTGGGAAAAATTCAAACGGCGACGGGATTGTGCTTCAAAAACGGAAACCTTTTAATATGCGATTACGCGAACAACACGTTACAGGAATTCAAAATAGAAAACGATAAACTCGCGTTCACGGGTTATGCCGTGGCGAGCGGAAAAACGGCTTTTAACCGCATCGGCAAATCCGCCGACGAAATAGAATTTAATTCGGGAAGAGTAGCCGTTTTGAACACCGCAAAAAAAACTTTCACCGTAATTAACGACGCAAACGGAAGTTTTTACGACAAAAATAATTTTTCGCTCGGATTCGTATTTAACGAAAGCGACGCTTTCACTCCGAACGCTTTCGCTCTCGGCGAGAAAAGCGCGCTTTTGGTAGACAAAAATTCCAGAAAAGTTAAACTATACGATTTTAGTAAGTCTCTTCCCTCTTCCGCCGTTTCTTTCGACGACGCGATTACAGACGTCGCTTGGCAAAACGGCAAGTATTATATTTCTCAATTAAAATGGGACGACGCGCACACCAAATTAAAACTCGTCGTTTCCGTTTCGAACGAACTTGAAGCAAACTTTAACGCAATTATCGAAACGGAAATAAACAGTTCCAACTATCCGCTTATAACCATAGACGTTTTCGAAAACGTTTACGTTACCGACGCGCATAATAACCGCATAGCGAAATTCGTTAAAACGCAAAACGGATACGGCTCGGGAGAAACCATTTCTCTATCCCCTGTCGGAATTAAAAAAATAACGACCGACCTTGCAGGAGGACTTTTCGCACTGACGGAAAAATCCGTTATATACTACGATCAGGCAGAAAACAAAAAACACACTTTCCCGTTAGAAGAAGGGCTTATCGCAAAGTCCTTTGCAAACTCATTCGAAAGCAACCGAGTTTTCTTTATTTACGAAAACCAAGAATTTTGCAACGCTTCTTATTTCTTGCCGATTTTGGCGTTAAACGAAATTACGGTCGGCGAAAATTTCCATACCGACGGTAAAAACGGAATAGATTTATCTTGCCTTAAAATATACGGCGTTAAAGAGGGTGCAAACGTTTATTCCCTAACAAGAAACGGAAATTCCTTCGAATATATGGGATTAAAAAACACCGAAAATCTTAAGGGCGCGTTTATTTGCGACTACACCTATGCGAAAAATTTCGTTAGCAACGAAGGCTCGGGTTCGAGAACGGAAAAATTTATATTCCTCGCAAGCAAATCTTCCGCGGGATTTTCGGAAATTTATCTCGTAAATCAATCCGACGCGGTGCAAAACGAAACGGAAACGTTTGATTCGGAATACGACGCGGCTTTTGCCACTACGGGAGTCAGAGTTTACTATTTCCCCATAATCACGCAAGACGCGGCGTTCACTTTGAAAAACAACGGCGAAATAATTTCTTTGTCGAAAGGCGACCGAATAAACATCGTTAGCGGCACGGAACTTTTCGGCAATAAATTTTATTATGCAAGCATAACGCTAAACGGCGAAACGATATACGGCTATATCCCCACGAATTTCACGGCAAAGTATTTATATCAAAACTATCCGGAAGTAAATTTCACCACGGCTAAGGTTTATGCCGTTAACGTTTACGAGGAAAGCGCGCTTACCACCCTTAAAACAATGCTCGAAGAGGGAACGGAGGTTAGAATAATTGAAAAAACGGAAACCTACGTTAAAATATCGTATAAAGCGGAAAACGGTTATGAGGAAGGCTACGTTAGCGCAACCGATTCGTTTATGCCCGTCAATAACGACGTGTTGAGAAACGTTTTAATTATTCTCGCCATTACAGTGTCAGTATGCATCACTTCGATATTCTTGATATTGAGGAAAAAATCATAAACGAATTTCACGCCGCGCTCGTCCGCGTTAAAAAGATTAAGGCTGCTTCTTTATTACGCCGAATACTGACGGAAACCATTCGCAAAAGTTCGCTTTGACCTTTCAAACAACTATCACCGATCACATTTTATAAAGCGAACAAAAATCGCTATAACAAAAAAATTATTCTTAACATCGCGCGCAAAATAACAATGTATAAAAAACCTGTGCGGAGGAGATTTGTTTATCGCCTCCGCACAGGTTTTTTCTTTTATAAATTATATATCGAACTCTAAAAAACCCTACGACAATCCCGTTAATTTTCGCTAAGATTTTCCGTCATCAACTTTCTTGCTCTTTCGCCTATTTCGGTAGTTTTGCTTTCCTTAACCGTTTCCGCGGGTATGGTTTCGAGAATATCTATATACACGACGGTTCTTCTGAATAAATATCTCGATTTGATTTTTTCAGTGTTTTTAACTGTCATAACCACAACGGGAACTTGCGCCTTTTTTGCGATTTTGAAAACCGCGTCGTGAAATTCGAGCAATTCGCCCGTTTTGCTTCTGGTTCCCTCCGGATAAACAAGCATAGACACAACGTCGTTTTTAATATATTCCGCCGCGCCGTTTATTGTTATCAACGCTTTTCGCGCGTCTTCCCTGTCAATAGGCAAAAAGCACAATTTCCGAATTACCTTACCGACAATCGGGATTTTGAAATTCGCTTCTTTAGAAATAAAAGCAAGTTCTAAATCGCTGAGAGCATAATACGTTACTATCGGGTCAAAATTAGAAAGATGATTGCATACCGCCAAAAACCTTCCTTTCGGCAATTTTTCTCTTCCGCGAACCACTATTTTAACGTTTCCCATAATCAAAAAGAGTTTATGCATCGATCTATACAAAAACGAAAAATACTTGCTCGGTTTTTCGCATTTCTTTTTCGGATTTATAAATAACGAACTAATAACGAACGTCAGCACAAGCAAAAGCGGCAACCCGACCGCTAAGCCTATCGCAATTAACAAAATCAATAAAAAAATATTCATTTAACCCTCTGTTTCGATTTTATCTGTTTTAACGTTAAAAACTCTCTTTTCGCCAAAACGCAAAAATTTTCTGTCTCTCGACGGATTTTTAGCATATACCATCGGCGGCGATAATACGCCACGTGACGATAGTTATAACAAAATTTTTATTTCGCCCCGTTTAAACTTTTCGGCGCAAGCAAGCACAAATAACCGCAGGCGATTTTCTTTAATTTCCGAACGGCGTATTCCATCATCGTTCGAAGATACGTTATATCCTATTCGACAGAAGATATTTTAGCACTTACCATCGCTTTTTTCAAGTTTATTTTTCTTTTGCGGGTAAAATATATAAAAAATGTTTTCTGCCCCCTAAAACCGCCGTTAAAAGATTATTTTAATCTCACCCGTCAAACTCTCAGGGGTTTGTTCATTATCGCCTGCAAACGTCCGTTTCGACCCTAAATTTCAATTTATTAGTAGCGCGCGGTCCGATTATCGTTAAATCAAGTCGCTATCCGTCTATTTATCGACGCTTTTTTTGTTGGTTTATTCGGCACAAGACGAGAGTCGTCGGCAATAAATTTCCTTTTAATCGGATAATCTCGTTTTCTCACGATTACCAATATCGTACCGCTTTCGTCGACGGGTAAAACTATTTTGCGTTATAAAACAACTAAAAAGAATTTAAAAACCTCCGCGCGCCAAACAATCACGCGCCGAAAGAACCTTTCAATTCAATAAGCGCCGTTACGTTAATAGAATAAAAGGCATATAAAAACCGTCGGTCTAATCGTTTTATAAACGACCGACCAACGGTTTTATTTTATTTGTTTTTAATTAGCGTTCATGGTGAATACCGCGTTAGCGTTCGCTCCTGCGTCCATCATATAATAGGTTATTTGAATTCTTCCGTTCCAACCGCTCGGTGCGTTCGCTGCAAGCGGAATTGTATACGAACCGTTCAGCGAGCTACCGAAACTTACGCCCGAAGCGGAAGGCGCGCCCGTGCCCCAAGTGTAGTTGTTAGCGTCTGCCTGAGTATAGTTATAATAGAAGCAATTATTATAATCGCCGTAATAGTAATATTTGGGCGAAACGTATCCGCTCGACGTCTGGTAATCGATTCTAACTCCTATACCCTTATTGCTTTGCGCGGCGCCTAAATCCCATAAATCCCAATCGAGTTTCAACGTGGTGAACTCATTCATATCGTCATAAGTTACCATTACCGCCGCTTTACCGGAGTTGTTGTTCATCATAGTGAGAGAAACTTTTTGAGCCGCTTCGTAGATATCTCCGTAAGGCATATTTTGTCTGTGATCTTCGTAATAATAATCTTTTCTTACAACGTGATCGTAAAGTGCGCTTCTGATATCCGTTTCGCAAATCAACTCGCCGTTCGCGTCGGTAGTTCCGTCGCTTATTTCGATATGGAACGCCGCGTTTTCGGGAATAGTGAAGTTAAACTTCATATTAGGAGTTTTAACTTGCGTGGACGGTAAATCCATAATCAAATAGGGCTTATCGTCGTTAGTGCTGTAAGAAGTATGCTCTGCGTCTATCAAATAGATTTTTATGTTCTTCGCGTCGTCGGGTATATTTTTCAACAATACCGTAACGTTTTTCTTGGTATTACTTGAAGTATACGCGTCTACCCTCGCGTCACCGTTAGGATTGCTTGCATTGTAATCGTTATTCATTATAACCGCCGCCGCGCGATGAGAATCTATTCCGGTGTTTACGTAGAAATCGCTGGAAACGTTATTCGTTACCGCAACGGGAGCCAAAGGCAAACGACCGTTCGACCACAAAACGTTATATACGGGATATTTGATATACGAATACGGGTCGATCATCGTAAATTCTTGTTTATCGAATAACCAGCAACCGTAAGACACGCGGGTTACGTCCGGAACTTCTTTTATTTGTCTTATAGCGTCGTATATTTTAGATATATAACTTACTTGAACTTCGTTCGGATAGTTGTTTCCGAAAGTTTTTGCAGGCGAGAATTCGCTTATATGCATCGTAGTGGTATGGAAATCGTAACCGTAACTCGTATTGTTTAAGTAGCCCCAAATAAAATTACAATAGTTAAGCAAATCGCCTTTGTCTGTCGAACCGCTGTCGCTTCCGTAGTTAAGGTTACCGTCTTTATCGCCATAAAAGTGCCAACTTAATGCGTCGATATGGTTTTTATATGTTTTGGTTTCTGAAATCCAAGTGCTCCACGAAGCGGGATAGGTAGTTTTAGGCCAACAAAGTCCGCCTTCTACAACGTATGCGTCTGGATTGCCTTGTTTGTAATAAGCCGCCGCTTTGCAATTCAATTTCGCAAAACTAGAAGCATCCCCTGAAAAATACGAAGTGTTATTTAAGTCAGGCTCGTTCCACGTTTCGTAAATAACCCTGCGATCGGAGTTCTTAAAATACTGAGCCGCTTTCACGCAAAAATCCGTAAAATACGTCTCTTGCGGATAGTTTATGGACGAACCGTTTTGAACATATTCAGGAACTCCTACCATAACGTAATAAGGAAGCACGTCGTTTGCGGCAAGTTCGTTGGATAATCCGTCGACCAATGCCCACGATTTAGAATTTAATATATCTCCGCCGTTAACATATTTACCTGCTCCTTTACCGGAGTCGCCTATACCGCCGGAACCGCCGAACATCATATCGAAACGTAGCGATTCCGCTTTGAAATCTTTCAAATATTCGAGAGTGTCTACCGCTTCATAGTTTAATCCTAACGAATAAATAAAGTTCCAGGTAGGAGAAAAAATATCTATCTTTTTGGTGTTTTGCACCTGCGAACCGAGTTTATCGCTAAAATCGATGGTTATTGCGGGCGTATCGCTTTCTTTCGCTTCGGTAATCTTATAATATCCGTCCGTGAGTCCGTTTGTGCCGAAATTCAGCGTGCCGTCGGCATTCTTATCGACTATAACGGTTCCGGGTTTATTCGAACCCGCGCTACTGCCCGTAGAACCACCGGAAGTGCTTCCTCCGATAGTTTCGTTTTTATTCTCGTAACCGCCTTCGACATACGTTTCGTCACTAGAAGCCGCTTCGCCGCTCGCCGTACCGCTTGCGGCACCGCCCGACGTAGAGCCTATGCTCGCCGAACCGTTTTCTCCGCCGCCAGTAGAAATCGAAGAGCCGCCCGAGCCTCCGCAACCGACCGTTGCAAACGCCATAATAAATACCAGTAATAAAGAGAGTATTTTTTTCATTCCGTTTCTCCTGTTTTTGCTGATCTTTAATCGCATTCAACATTTACAAAACCGTGCCGTGCAAAGCCGTTGTTATTTACTTTGCCTTTTTAGCAACACCACCGTTGCAAACGTTTCTGCAAAAGTAGGAATAACCCTAACCGTTTTACCTTTTATTTTAACTTTACCGTTACCGAAAACTTTTTCCACCGAATAACAATCCGGAAGAACGCCTTCGATAACCTTTTCGTTACCGCGAACTTTGAAAGCATAAAACAAAGCGTATTCCTTATTCTTCGAAACTCTCGTTAAAGAAAACGCACAACCGAGTTTTCTTAACGAAGTTATCTTATCTGTGTTTATATCTATCGTTTCGCCGTCTTTAATAACGTTTTTAATTTCTTTATAGAAATCGCAGCCCTTTTTAACGACGGATAACACATCGTCTTTCAGCGCGGTAAGTTTGCCGGACAAACACAATCTTCCGAGCATTCCTTCCGCCATAGTGTAAACGGCGCGCTCCTCGTCGTAATCGGGATACAAAGTAGCCCAAACCTGCATATCTCTCGGCAAAAAAACTCTGTGGAGTTCGCAAGCCGAAACCGCGCCCTCGGGAACGAAATGCAAATCGGAAAAAGAAACCATGGAACCGAGGTTGGAAAACAACGGTTCGTGTCTCATTCCGCCCGAAGAACATATTTCTAAAACCAAATCGGGGATTTCCGCCAAGATTTTTTTATAGAACGCATAAACGCCATCTATATGTTTTCTGAGCCCTTCGCCTATCGACTCGTCGCCGTCTACGCCTATTCCGACGTTTTCGTTATAATCGATTTTTAAATATTTAATTCCGCTCTTCTTGGTTTGTTCGATTACTTTTTTAGTCAGATACTCAATCGTTTCGGGTTTTCTGAAATCCAAAAAAAATCTGTCGCCGTGACGAATAACGTTTCCGTCAAGCGTGAGCAAAAGTTCCTTTTTGTTTTTTACCAATTTAGAACCGGCGCTCGCGTTTTCGAACTCGAACCAAATTCCCGAAACCATTCCCGCTTGCTCGCAAACTTCTTTAAGTTCTTTAAGCCCGTTCGGGAACTTTTTTTTATTAACGTCCCAATCCCCTATAGCCTGCCAATTATCGGAGCCGTCTTTGTTAAACCACCCTGCGTCTACGACAAAATATTCCACGCCGAGCGTTTTGCAAATATCAATTTGCTCTTTAACTTTCTCGATATCCGGATTACCGCCGCTGAACATATATTCGTTATATACGATAGGCAGATTTTCTTCGCTTGCGGGACGAATTTTATACGCGGCGGAAGTTTCCGTTATAACTCGGCACGCTTCGAGAAGACTGCCCTTTACCACGGAAACGAACGCCTTGTTAGTCGTGAACGTTTCGCCTTGTTTAAGGTTTTTTCTCCAATGCCCGAAATTATAGTCTGCTCGTCCGCCGGATATATGCAGAGCGAGGTTATGTTGTCCTACTTCTATTTGCCAAGAAGACGGCGCTTCGCAAGAAGCCGCCCACACCACGCCGTTTAACTTGTCTTCTATCGCTACGAACGGCAAAAATCTTCTTGCCGGCATAGTTCCCGTCTGCCCGAATCTTTCGCACCGCGCGCCCAAATGGCTCCAACTGCTTTCCATTCGGTAGTTCGAAACGGGCAAGGATTCCAAAAGCCCTTCTCCCGACCAATCGTTGCGAATACGGTGCAAAACCAAATTATCCGCGTCGTTATCGAGAACGAACGGCGACAAACAACTTATCGAAAAAGAATCGATGAATTCCAGCGTTCTTTCCTTTTTCGAAAGATTGGTCACGGAACTTCTCATTTCCAATCCGCAAGTTCCGCGTTTTTGAAAAACTCGGTGCGTCGCCTTTATCTTTCGTTCGTCGTCTTTCAGAATAGTTAAAACTTCTTTACCGAATTCGTTTTCGGTAACTTTTTGTTCACAAAATCTTAGTTGCAATGCCGTTTGCGAGTTTCTTAAACTGAGCCCCGCCGAAAAATCGGAAGAGAGCGTATCGCCCGTAAAGGCGGCTTGAAACATAGGTTCGGGAACAAGGTGGGTATAAGTCGGATGGAAAGAACACGATAACTTTTCCTTTTTGACAAGCTCTTCCGTTTCGGAAGGAACTACCGTGAAAGTGGTTATGCCCGTTCTTTCATCCGTTAAGTAAATCGCGCTTATACCGTTAAATTTTTGAACTATCATAAATCAAGCAACAAAATAAAATCAAAAAATCTTATTATGGCTTAAGCCCCCGTATACTGAACGGTAATGTCCACCGAGGTATAACAACAATCGTTTCCGACTTTTTCTCCGGTTACCGCACAATATAGCAAGAACAAAACGTCTTCGCCTTTCGCAACACTTATGCTATCTTTCGAATAAGTCAATACCTTATTAAAGTAACTCGAAGAGGAAGAATCGATAATCGCGCCTATATAAGAAGAATTTCCCGAAGAATTGCTTGCTTGAAAAC
>CAYQLN010000019.1:0-9786 GCA_964418455.1 uncultured Christensenella sp. | reverse complement strand
GACCAAGCAAAAGTTTATATCAACGAAGTGTTCTCCGTTATAGATTCCGCTTGCTCTAAAAATATCATTCACAAAAACAAAGCGAACAACAAAAAGGCTAAACTTGCTAAAAAACTTTCCGTCGCTTTAAATAAAGCGGGAGTAGAAGAAGTTCCCGCTGCCCCCGCTGTCGAAGAAGCGGTTGCGGAAACACCCGTTATCGAAGAAGCACCCACTAAAAAGACACCTGCAAGAAAACCGAGAGCGAAAAAAGCAGAAAAAACCGAAGAATAAAATTTTTTTTGCACTAAATAAAAAACAAAAAAGACCTTGAATTCGGGGCGGCCCCCTAAACTTTCAAGGTCTTTTATTATTTTAAATTTTCTATTTGAGTGGCAAAACCGCTTTCGCGTTTAACGTTAAATCGGCAAAGTTTCCTTTTAGATATTGCAAATATCCCTCGGAAGCAATCATTGCGCCGTTATCCGTACAATATCTTTTTTCCGGCAAAACAAGTTTTATTCCGATTCTGTCGGTTTCCTCTTTTAATCTTTCTCTTAAATACCCGTTCGCGCCGACGCCGCCGCTGACGGCAAGCGTTCCGTATCCGTATTCTTTAACGGCAAGCATTGCTTTATCCACCAGAACGTCTATCGCCGCGCACTGAAAACTACACGCAACGTCTGCTTTAACGATTTCTTCGTTTTTTTGTTCTTTTTGATGAACGTAATTGATTACCGCTGTTTTTAATCCGCTATACGAAAAATCGTATTTGCTGCCTAAATAATTTTTCAACATTTTCGGCAACAGAACGACGTTTTTTCCCTCTCGGGACAACTTTTCTATATTCGGTCCGCCGGGATATTTCAGCCCCAAAACGCGAGCCACTTTATCAAACGCTTCTCCCACGGCGTCGTCTAACGTTTGTCCGAGCACCTCTATATCGTAAAAAGACTTAACGTTGATTATAGCGGTATGTCCTCCGCTTGCAAGTATAGTTATAAACGGAGGTTTAAGGTTTTTATCGGCTATATAACTCGCCGCGATATGTCCTCTTATATGGCTAACGGGAACAAGAGGTTTGTTTACCGAAAAAGCCAACGCTTTGGCAAACGAACCTCCTACCAACAGCGCGCCCAAAAGCCCTGCGCCTTCGGTTACCGCGAACGCGTCGATATCGTTAAGCGACATATTCGCGCTCTTCAACGCGTTTTTAGTTGCTTCGAGTATTGCCGTCGTATGTCCGCGCGAAGCGATTTCCGGAACCACTCCTCCGAATTTCGCGTGTTGAACGGCGGAACTTATAATTTCGTCGGCAAGAATTTCTCTACCTCCGCGAACGATAGCCACTGCCGTTTCGTCGCACGAAGTTTCTATTCCCATTATTACAGCGTCTTTTTTTATAACGCTTGTTTTTGCAGTGCTTATATAACTCATACGGATTTTTTTAAATAATCGTTAATAAAACCTTGAATATTTCCGTTCATAACCGAATTTACGTCGGTTATTTCAAACCCGGTTCTGTGGTCTTTAACAAGAGTATACGGACAAAAAACGTAACTGCGGATTTGGCTACCCCACTCGATTTTCTTTATTTCTCCTTTTATATCTTGGTCGCGTTCCAACCTTTCCGCTTCACGTTTTTCGATAAGTTTGCTCATGAGCATTTTCATAGCCATCTCTCTGTTTTGAGTTTGGCTTCTTTCGTTTTGACAAGCAACCACAATTCCCGTGGGAATATGCGTTATTCTTATTGCGGAATCGGTTTTATTTATATGTTGCCCGCCTGCACCGCTGCTACGGAAAGTATCCACCCTTATTTCGTCGGAATTGATTTTAATCTCCTCTTCGTCTTCTATTTCGGGCATAACTTCAAGCGAAGCAAAAGAAGTGTGTCTCCTTTTATTAGCGTCGAAAGGAGAAATTCTAACAAGCCTGTGGACCCCTTTTTCAGCTTTTAAATAACCGTATGCGTTTTCTCCATCTACCTTAAAAGAAACGGATTTAAGTCCGGCTCCGTCACCTTCCAAGCGGTCTAATTCGGTAACCGTGTAACCGCTTTTTTCGGCATAACAAATATACATACGGTAAAGCATTTCCGTCCAATCGCACGCTTCCGTGCCACCTGCGCCGGCGTGGAGGGTTAAAAGCGCGTTTAACTTATCGTATTTGCCGCGAAGCAACGCTTTAAGCCGCATATTTTCAACTTCTTCCGCTATGTTTTTGAGTTCTATATCAATTTCCGCAAAAATACTTTCGTCGTTTTCGAGTTCTGCAAGTTCCACGAGTTCCGCCGTATCGTTAATTACCTTTTCAGCGTTATCGAAAGCGGATATTTTACTTTCGAGCGAAGCAAGTTCTTTGTTTATAGCCTGCGATTTCTTCAAATCTCCGTATACTTCGGGAGTTTGCGAAAGCGCGGTTTTTTCCTCGTATTCTTTTCTTAGATTAGCGAGGTCAAAGAGAGTGCCCTGCCTCTTGTAAGATTATTTTGAGTTCTTTAAGTTTTAATTTATATTCTTCGCAATTAACCATATTATTTACCGCAACAATCCTTATATTTTTTTCCGCTTCCGCAAGGACACGGGTCGTTTCTGCCTATTTTCTTTTTTATAGCGATAGGTTTTCTTACGTTAGAGCCGTCGCCGCTCGTCTGCAAATTTCTTTTTTCTTCCGTCTTCATTTCCGGAACTTTTCTAAGTTCCGCCATTAAAAGAACTATACAGGTATCGTCTTGTATGGAAAGCGTTAAATCCTCAAACATTTCGAACCCTTCTTTCTTATATTCGAGAACGGGATCGACGTTGCCGTATCCGCGCAAACTTATACCTTTCCTTAATTGATCCATTGCGTCGATATGGTCGATCCACTTATTGTCTATGTTTTTAAGGAATACCATTTTTTCCACTTCGCGGAAGTTAACGCCCAAATCCTTATATCTTTCTATCTTCCCCTCGTAAACTTCGATAGTTTCTTTAACGAGTTTATCGAGCATATACTCGTAGTCCCAATTTTCCGCTTTTTGTTTGTCTATAAAATCGATTTTGCCGGGTATTACCTTATTTGCTATCGCTTTATTAAGCGCGTCTATATCCCACGTTTCGGGCTTATTTTCATTGTCTATCACGCTTGATACGACGCCTGCGACGTAATCGGGAAGTAATTTCAAAATCTCCTCATGAACGTCGTCGCTCTTTATAACCTTCATTCTTTCGGCATACATAACCTCGCGTTGTTTGTTCATTACGTCGTCGTATTGCAAAACGTGTTTTCTTATGCCGAAGTTTTTGCCCTCGATAGTGCGTTGCGCGTTTTCAATGCTCCTCGAAAGCATTTTAGACTGCATAGGTTCGTTTTCGTCTATTTTAAAGAAATCGTACACCCTCATCATGCGGTCGCCGCCGAAACGCTTTGCGAGATCGTCTTCAAGAGATATAAAGAATACCGACGCGCCCGGATCGCCTTGTCTTCCGCTACGACCTCTTAATTGATTATCTATACGCCTTGACTCGTGGCGCTCGGTTCCGAGAATATGGAGTCCGCCGACTTCCATAACCTTAACCTTTTCCGCGTCCGTTTGAATTTTGAACTTTTCGTATACTTCTTGGTAGTGTTTTCTTATTTCCTTTATCTCATCGTCTACGTTCGTTACGTATGAAGTTGCAAGTTCAATTTTTTCCGCGTCTATGCCTTCGTCGCGCAATTTTCTTTTCGCTAAAAATTCCGGATTTCCGCCGAGAAGAATATCCGTGCCGCGCCCTGCCATATTAGTCGCTATGGTAACCGCGCCGAACCTGCCCGCTTGCGCTACTATATCCGCTTCCTTTGCGTGATTTTTTGCGTTAAGGACGTTGTGTTTAATGCCTTTTTTTATTAAAAGTTTGGAAATTTCCTCCGACTTTTCTACGGTTACCGTGCCGACCAAAACAGGCTGACCTTTTTTGTTGCACTTTTCTATCAGATTTATAATGGCGTTGTTTTTGCCCTTAACGGTTTTATAAATAACGTCGGGCGAATCTATTCTCGCAACGGGTCGATTCGTAGGAATTTCCAGAACGTCAAGCCCGTAGATGGAACGAAATTCCTCTTCTTCGGTTTTTGCGGTTCCCGTCATACCCGATAATTTCTTATATAATCTGAAATAATTTTGGAAAGTAATAGTGGCAAAAGTTTTATTCTCGTTTCTTACTTTAACTCCTTCTTTCGCTTCGATTGCTTGGTGCAATCCATCGCTATATCTTCTACCTATCATTAGTCGACCCGTAAATTCGTCGACAATTATAACTTCACCGTCGCTAACCACGTAGTCGTTATCGCGTTTAAAAATAAAGTTCGCTTTCAACGCTTGTTGGATATGATGCGATAGGTCTGCGTTTTCGATATCCGAAAAATTCGTTAATCCGAAAAACTTTTCCGCTTTGGTTGCGCCCGTTTCGGTTATCTGAACGCTTTTTTCCTTTATATCGATCGTAAAGTCTTTATCGAGCACCAACGTTTTAACGAAACGGTTTGCCGTTACGTATTTTTCGCTCGACTCGCCGCCTTTTCCTGATATGATAAGCGGAGTTCTGGCCTCGTCTATCAATATAGAGTCTACCTCGTCCACGATAGCGAAGGCAAGTTCCCTTTGAACCATTGCGTCCGTTCGGGTTTTAAGATTGTCCCTTAAATAGTCGAAGCCCATTTCGTTATTAGTGCCGTAGGTTATATCGCAAGCATACGCCGCCTTTTTCGCACCGTCTTCCATCCCGGAAACGGCAACGCCGACCGTCAGTCCCAAAAACTTATAGACCTTTCCCATCCATTCCGCGTCACGAGAAGCAAGGTAATCGTTAACGGTTACTATATGCACGCCCTTTCCGTTTAACGCATTCAAATATGCAGGCAAAGTTGCAACAAGCGTTTTTCCTTCGCCCGTTTTCATTTCGGCGACTCTTCCCTGGTGCAAACAAATTCCGCCGATTATCTGAACTTTATAATGACGCATTTTCAAAACGCGGTAAGAAGCCTCTCTGACTACGGCAAACGCGTCGTATAAAATATCGTCAAGAGTTTCTCCTTTTGCTAATCTTTCTTTCAACGCGTCGGTTTGAGAACAAAGTTCTTCGTCCGTTAAAGAAAGATATTTGTCTTCGAGAGCCAAAACCTTATCTGCCATTTTATCAAGTTTTTTAAGATTTTTTCTGCTCTCTCCGCCTAAAATATATCTAAATAAACCCATTTATAAATCTCCTTAAAGAGAATTTTTATTCAAAAATCATTTCCGTGGGCACACTCGCCACGGTAAGTAGTTTTATTCTGAACGCGCCCGCTTTTTTCAAAGTTTCCGAAATAATCTGCGAGGTTGCGCCTGTCGTCAAAACGTCGTCTATAACCAATATCGTTTTATTTTTAACCGATTTCTTATCCGAAACCTTAAAAGCGTCTTTTAAATTTATAAGCCTTTCAAACTTGTTGAGCTTCGCTTGCCGATCGGTGTCTTTCACCTTTTCGACGACGGGTTTAACTTCTAAACCGTTTAATTCGGATAACTTTTCGGCAATAAGTTCCGATTGATTGAATCCGCGCGCCTTTCTTGCTTTTTCCGTCATCGGAACAAAAGTCATAAAATCCGCGGACAAATCGTTTTTCAAGTAAACTTCGAACAAGTATTTTGCAAACGTTTCCGCCAAATATCTATGATTTTCGTATTTTAATTTCTTTATGAGCCCGCTTATAGGCTTGTCGTAAACGAACGCGCTTCTTGCAATATGAACCGCCGTCATTTGCTCTGCGCAAGACAAACAGTAGTTTTGTTCGAACACCGTTTTCCTACCGCAATGCAAACATATAGCGGAGTCGTTAAAAGGCAAACGTTTCAAACAATCTTCGCAAAAATACTTATCGTTAAAAATTTCGTTGCCGCAAATCGAACAAGTCCATTTTGTATTGACGAAATACTTTTCAAATAACTTGCCGATTTTAATCATTTTTGCAAATACTTTTTCAAGTCGTTCGCTTTATCCGTTTTCTCCCAACTATAATTTTCTTTACCGAAATGTCCGTATGCGGCGGTATCGTAGTATATGGGATTTTTAAGTTGAAGTTTTTCTATAATCGCAAGCGGTCTTAAATCGAATTCTTTAACTATTATGTCTGCAAGTTCTTCGTCGCCGACCTTACCCGTTCCGAACGTATTCACCTTTACCGATACGGGCTTTGCTATGCCGATTGCGTACGCAATTTGAATCTGGCACTCGTCCGCAAGCCCCGAAGCTACCACGTTCTTACAAATATATCTTGCCATATACGTTGCGGACCTATCTACTTTCGTTGGGTCTTTACCGCTAAACGAGCCGCCTCCGTGAGGGCACTTTCCGCCGTATGTATCGACAATAATCTTTCTGCCCGTAAGACCGGAATCGCCGTTCGGTCCGCCGATTTCGAATCTCCCCGTGGGATTAACGAAATATTTGGTATTTTCATCCGTCAACCCCTCGGGCATAACCTCGTCTATTACGTATTTTTTAAGGTCCGAGCGCAATTTTTCGGTAGTAACGCTTTCGTTATGCTGAGAAGATAAAACCACAGCCTCTATTCTTTTTGCCTTTCCTTGTTCGTATTCAACGGTAACTTGACCTTTTCCGTCGGGACGAAGATAATCGAGTTCACCGCTCTTTCTCACTTCTTCTAACTTCTTGCACATTTTATGCGCAAGCATAATCGGAAGCGGCATATATTCTTCCGTTTCTCTGCACGCATAACCGAACATAAGTCCCTGGTCGCCCGCGCCTATTTTATCGTATTCGTCGTGAAGGGCGCAACCTTTATATTCCGCCGAATTATCTACGCCGAGCGCAATGTCTGCGCTTTGCTCTTTTATTTTAGTAATAACAGTGCAAGTTTTTGCGTTAAATCCTATATTTAATTCGTTATAGCCTATTTCCTCTATAACCTTCCTCGCGATTGCTTCGATATCTACTTTTGCCTTAGAAGTTATTTCACCCATTATAAGCACAAAATTCGTCGTTACGGTGCACTCGCAAGCCACTCTCGCTTCAGGGTCTTTTTCCAAATACGCGTCTAAAACAGCGTCGCTTATTTTGTCGCAAACTTTATCGGGATGTCCGCTAGTCACACTTTCGCTAGTAAAAAAATCTTTCATAATTCTCCTTGGAAAATCAAACAATTTCGCTTATAGCATTTCTAAATTATTATACACTATAATAATAACTATGTCAATTTACTTTTACAAAAGATACCGCGCTTTTTGTCGTTTTATACAAAAGCCGTTGTCGAAATTCGGCAACGGCTTTTGTTATCTTTGAATATTATATTTATTGCAAACCTTAAAACCTTTATAAAATCATACCAAGTTTTAACTAATTTGTCAATTTTAAAGGAAAACCCATCGAAAAAACGCACCACTTAAAGCGGTTAACTTCGGGTTTTACGTTCTATCGACGGGTTTTGTTTTTTAATAATTTTTAGCGTTTACTTCGAAATACGATTGAGCGTGCGCGCAGGTCGGGCATACTTCGGGCGCGGTTTTGCCTACCGATATATGTCCGCAATTCCTACACTCCCATACCGTTTCTTCCGCTTTACTAAACACTTCTTTACTTTCTACGTTCTTTAATAACGCCAAATACCTTTCTTCGTGTTCTTTTTCTATCTTACCTACAAGCCTGAATTTTTCCGCTAATTCGTTAAAGCCTTCCTTTTCCGCCGTCTTCGCGAAGTTTTCATACATATCCGTCCACTCGTAGTTCTCTCCTTCCGCAGCCGCTTTCAAATTTTCCGCAGTGTCGCCTATCCCGTTTAATTCCTTAAACCACATTTTGGCGTGCTCTTTTTCGTTTTCCGCCGTCTTCAAAAACAACGCGGATATTTGTTCGTATCCTTCTTTCTTCGCTTTGGACGCAAAATACGTATATTTATTCCTCGCTTGCGATTCCCCAGCAAACGCCGCTTGCAAGTTCTTTTCCGTTTCCGTTCCGCTGTATTTGTTATTTGCGACTTTCTCTTCGATAAGTTCCAATTCTTCTATTCCCACTCCGCACAACGGACATACGGGCGTTTCGCCTTCCGCTACGCTGAAAATTTCTCCGCAAAGTTTGCATTTATAGGTTGACATATCGTTTTCTCCTTTCAAATTTATTTTTTACTTCAAGTTTTCAAAAATATATTCCGTAACCGTAGAATATACCTCGCCCGCTTTTAATACCATCGACGGATATTGCGGACAGTTTATCGCGTTCGGATAGTTTTGCGTTTCCAAGCAAAAACCGTTGCGCTTGTTATAAACCGCTCCGCCTTTGCCTTTCACGCCTTTTAAGAAATTACCCGAATAAAGTTGCACGCCCTTTTCCGTAGTCCAAACGCTCATAACGACGCCCGTCTTTTCGCTTTTCGCTTTCGCCGCTTGTTTATAGCCTTCGCCGTCTAAACAAAAATTAACGTCGTATCCTCCGCAATACTCCATAACCGCGTCTTTCGTTTCGATATCTCTGCCGATAGGCTTGGATACACGGAAATCGAAACAAGTTCCGTCCACTTTCATAATTTCGCCGTGAGGTATAAGTTTTTCGTCTACGGGAACGATTGCTTGCGCGTTTATTTGCAGTTCGTTATTCAAAATATCGCCGCAACCTTGACCGTTAAGATTAAAATATGCGTGATTGGTTAAGTTTATAACGGTATCTTTATCGCTAACCGCTTTGTATTCGATTTTCAAGCCGCGCTCCGCTATCAAAGTATAAACGACTTCTGTTGTTAAAGTGCCAGGAAAGCCTTCCTCTCCGTCGGGAGAAATTATCGAAAGTTTAATAGAATTGTCGCTTAAAACTTCTTCTTCCCATATTTTAGAGTTAAAGCCCTTTATTCCGCCGTGCAAACTGTTTCCGTTGTCGTTTATGCCTACGTTGTATTCTTTTCCGTTTAAAACAAACTTACCTTCGCCTATTCGGTTTCCGACCCTGCCGATGAGCGCGCCGATATAACCGTCGTTGGAAACGTATTCCTCTATCGTGTCGTAGCCCAAGCATACGTCTACGGGATTACCGAATTTATCGGGAACGATAAGCGAACGGATTATTCCTCCGTAAGTTAATATCTCCGCTTTTAATTTTCCCGCTTCTAAAAGGTATGACTTAACTTCTTTGCAGTCAAGGTATCCGAATACAGAACTTTTCATATTTTTTCTCCTGAATTTTTACACCGCTTATTGTATCATTATATTTATATTTTTTCAACAAAAAAACAAAAAAACCGTTTAGAAAAAACGGTTTTTTTCTTTTATTCTCGCAATTCGGTTCAAACAACTTCGTCGGTTTTCCGTTTGAAACGCGTACTGTCAAAATTTAAAAGATTTCGACAAAAATATTAACCTTGCCATCCGCCCGAATTTTTTATTAAAGAGGTCTTTCTTCGTTAGACATGAAAATATACGCGACGGCATTAGGCCCCAAATGAGAACCGATAACGGGACCTATCATTCTTATCTCTGCGTCTATTCCGTGTTTTTCCAGCAACTTTTCGTGAAGCAAATTAGCCATTTCCAAGTTATCGCTGTGACCTATAACCACTTTCGGCGACGCGGGATTTATAGTGTAATTATTCAACTCGTCTACTATTTGCGAAACGGATTTTTTCATTCCTTTGCATTTTTTGTAGTTTACGAGTTTACCTTCTTTATTAAAAACTATTATGGGTTTTATGTTGAGAGCCGTTCCTATAACCGCGCTGGTAGCGGATATTCTACCACCGCGCATTAAGTATATCAAACTATCCGCAATAACGAAATGTTGAATTTTTCTTTTGTTGTTT
>CAYQLN010000018.1:0-9794 GCA_964418455.1 uncultured Christensenella sp. | reverse complement strand
GCTGTTCGTTCTTCTCGTTTTTAATATCAATATCTCGTTAAGCGTTCCTTATTTAATTTTTTGTTCCGTGTTTTTTATTTGACTACTTTTATTTAGCAAATACAATCGAATAAAGATTAAGCGACAGAAAAGTTATATGGTTATAAAAAATAATTTCAAGGAGTTTTGTATGCAAGTTACTCAATCGGTTTTCTACGTAGGCGTAAACGACAAAAAAATAGATTTATTCGAAGGGCAATACGTCGTTCCGAACGGAATGGCTTATAATTCCTATGTTTTAGTAGACGAAAAAATTGCCGTTACCGATACGGTAGACGCAAAATTCGGCGAGCAATGGTTAAAAAACATTGCGGAAGTTTGCAACGCCAAAGAGCCGAATTATCTTATAGTTCAACATATGGAGCCCGACCATTCGGCAAACGTAGCGAATTTTATGAATAAATACGCAAGTTGCAAAATAGTGGCAAGCGAACGCGCGTTCGTTATGATGAAACAATTTTTCGGGACGGATTACCCTGACAGAAAAATAGTCGTTAAAGAAGGCTCTACTCTTAACCTCGGCGAAAGAGAACTTACTTTTATCGAAGCGCCTATGGTTCATTGGCCGGAGGTAATCATGACCTATGACAAAAAAGAAAAAATACTTTTTTCAGCAGACGCTTTCGGGAAATTCGGAGATTTAGAAGCAGACGAAGACTGGGCTTGCGAAGCGAGAAGATATTATTTCGGAATCGTCGGAAAATACGGAATTCAAGTTCAAAAAGTTTTGGAAAAAGCAAAAAAACTCGACATAAACGTTATCTGTCCCCTACACGGACCGATATTAACGGAAAATTTAGGGTATTACATGAATTTATATGACCTTTGGTCTAGTTACAAACCTGAAAGCGAAGGCGTGTTTATCGCTTACACTTCCGTTTACGGGAACACGAAAAAGGCGGCGAAAGAACTTGCGAATAAAATTCAAGAAAAGGGCGTTAAAG
The DNA here is from genome assembly GCA_964418455.1 of uncultured Christensenella sp. Classification (GTDB taxonomy): domain Bacteria; phylum Bacillota; class Clostridia; order Christensenellales; family Borkfalkiaceae; genus UBA1259. The sequence continues at coordinate 8,811 of CAYQLN010000018.1, read as the reverse complement.
TTGTTTTAACCGACCTTGCGAGAAGCGATTTGGCAGAGGCGGTTGAAGACGCGTTCCGCTATGACAGAATGGTTCTTGCGACTACGACTTATAACGGCGACGTATTCCCCTTTATGAAATCTTTTGTAGACGCGCTTACAGAACGAAACTATCAAAACCGCTTTATTGGTCTTATAGAAAACGGAAGTTGGGCGCCGATTGCCGCAAACAAAATTAAATCGGCTTTTGAAAAATCCAAAAATATTATTTTTGCACAAAACGTGGTTACCGTTCGCTCCGTTTTAACCGAAAATAATTTTGAGGAAATAGCGAAATTAGCGGACGAGTTAACCTCGAATTAAACAATGAAAAAATCATTTTAAACGTTTTCGGCGCGAGAAACTTCTCGCGCCGATTTTTTTCGAATTATTAAGTTAAAAAAGTTTAATAACTTTCCATATATTTACAAGGGTTTTTGTTTGATTTTTTGCGCATAATTATAGTATGAGATACTTTAACTATCACGCAAAAGCAAAAAAAATGATACGAGAAAACAAGTTGGTCTGTTATTTTTTCGCAGAAAACTACAACGGCATAACTCCCGCGCTCGTTTTAACTTTCGACGACGAAAAGCACCCCGTTATGCCGATAAGAGCCGAGCGTTGGGGAGAATACACCTATATACTCCCGAAAGATAAATTTTTAGAGATAAAAAAGACGTAGCGAGCGGAAAATATGTTTTAAAAAACGGTCGCTATCCTCTTTAATTATTATTCGCTATCCTCTTTCGCTTCTTCTATACTTATCTCGGTTAATACTTCGGGACATATTATTTTATTTACTTTGGGCGCAAAACGGTTAAAAAACACGGTCAGCGCGCAAAACAAAACGGTTCCCAAAAAACAAACGCTCATATCGGATAAAGTATCCGTTAAACCGACGTCGAGGTAACCGTTTATTACGTAGGTTTGATTTTCTCCGTAGTATATCACCGTTTTCGTTATATCATTTATCACAACCGCTTGATTATGTCCGCCGGACAAATAGTAACTCGATATATCGTTTATAATACAATCTTCCATCATATCCAATCCGAAAAGCAACGAACTGTAATATTCGAACAATTCCCACAGCAGCGCAATAGCGAGCGAAAAAATCGCTCCGAACAATATTCTTGCAAAAAACCCCTTATTGTCTTTCGCCTCGCCGAAAAATTTTATCGCCAACGAAAAGCCCAAACAAGCAAACGCAAAACCGGACAAGGTATGCAATATATCGTCGAAAAACGGAACGGTTACGTATAAGTCGAAACAACTGCCGAGTATGGAGCCGAACGCAACGGCGCAAACGCACAATGCCGAAATCGCGCTGAATTTGATTTTCAGCCAATATTCCAACACGTGCGCAAGCGGAACGAGCAAAACGAACCCGACCGACATTGCCAAATTTCTAACGTTGAAATTTACCGCCCAATATACGGAGGAAAATATACATGCCGAAGCATAAATCGCCAATATCGCGGTAAAAACAAAATCTTTGCTTCTGTTTTTCAAATAAGTGAAATATCTCATAATTAATTAAAGCAGCGGCGCGAATATGCGAACGAGCGAACGAAAAAAACGTTCGAAAAGGTTGGCTTTTTTATCGCCTTTTTTTATTTCGACGCAATCTTTAAAAGTTTCTTCCAGGTCTTTTTTTATATCTTCGATACAATCGCAATCGTATAGCCAAACCGCGTTTTCAAAGTGATGAACGAGCGAACGATAATCCAGATTAACCGTTCCCAAAAGCGCGTACTTGTCGTCTATAAGATAGGTTTTAGCGTGAATAAATCCGGGACTATATTCGTATATTTTAACGCCTGCGGACAAAAGCCTTTTGTAATAACTTTTAGTCATCGAGTAAACGATTTTTTTATCGGGCACGCCCGGAACTATAATTCGAACGTCAACACCTCTTAACGCGGCGTTTTCCAATGCTCCGCATAATTCGTTGTCTATAATCAAATACGGGGTGGTTATATATGCGTATTTAACGGCGGAAGACAACATATCGTCTATTAAACTTTTAGAAACCCTGCGCTCGTATATCGGTTTAGGACCGTCGCCAAACGGCACGACGAAGCCCCGCTCCTTTTCGCAATCCGTTTTAGGATATACGTTTGACGGAAGGATAAACTCTTCTTTTACATTACTGCCGTAATCGAACAAAAACAGCGAAGCGTATTCCTTTGCCGCTTCCCCTTCTATTCTTATTCCGTTATCTTTCCAAACTCCGAAACGGCGTTTCAGGTTAACGTACTCGTCGGCTATGTTTATCCCGCCGGTATAGGCGATTTTTCCGTCTATGACGGTTATTTTTCTGTGTAAACGGTTATTAAATTCGCTATCCGCCTGTCCTTTCAATCTATAAAACGGAGTGGCTTTTATGCCGCATTTTTTCAGAGTTTTTGCGTAATTACCCGGTAACGTTGTAGAGCAACCTATATCGTCGAACACTACGCGAACGTCTATTCCGCTTTTCGCTTTATCTTTAAGAACGCTTAATATGGAATTCCAAAATTCGCCCTGCTCTATTATAAAATATTCCATATAGATATATTCTTTCGCGGAATTTAAGTCGACGAGTAAATTTTTCCACATCTTTTCGCCGTTTGAAAAATATTTTGTTTTAGTATTGTTATAAAGCGCGGCTAATGAAAGATTTTTTAATAGTTTTGCCTGAGAATAGGCGACTAAGTTTTCCTCTTTTAATGCGCGAAACTCTTTTTCGTCGTTTTTTTCATATTTCTTTTCGGATATTTTTTTAAGTCTTTTTACGTTTTTCTTTTTAAGTTTCCTCGAAGAAAAAATGAAATACAACATAAAGCCGACTATCGGCAAAACCAGAACCACCAAAAGCCACGGCAATTTATGATCGGGATTTTCGTCGCCGGCAACTATTTTCAATATACAACCTATTTCCGTCAAAAGAGCAAGAAGATAAAAAAACGGAACTTCTTTGCATAAAAAAACGACGACGCCTATCATAGCGAGTATTTCCGATAAAGTTATTATAATCGCTATGATAAACCTTACGGGAATATACGTTATTTCCTTTTCGACCGTTTTATTAAACCTTTTGTATTTTATCCTTTTTTTCAATCTATGCCTCTTTTACGCCGTTAATCGTTTTAACCGATTTTGTAAGATACGTTTATTATGTGCTAATTTTGCAAAAGTTCGCTTGAAAGGCTCAAAACTTTTTCGCCGTATTTTTTGCGTCTTTTTTTAAGTATTCTTTCGTATATAAAATAATTTGCGGATACCGCTATAAGCCCCAAAATTCCTACGCCTATTCCGAGCGGCATCGCATACGAAAGACTTTGTCCTATTACTTTCATTGCCAAACTCATTCCCGTTCCGAGGACAAGCGAACCCGCCGTGCCGAAAACGTATGCGAATATTTTCGCAGGTCTTTTTACCTTTTTGTTGAGTTCGGTCAATTCGTCGAACTTGGTTAATTCACGCTCTTTATACGCGTTGTTTATTTTTGTTATCGTTTTAATTTCTTTTTCGGTCATTTTTCTTACTCCTTGATTTATTTTCTACCGTTATTATATTCCCGCTTTGTTACCGATACGCTTATTTTTCGTTAAAGATTTGTAAACAAAAGTTAACGAATGGTAAATATTTTCGGCACGTAAAAAAAAACTCCTGCGATTGTTTCGCAGGAGTTTTTTTACGAACCGATACGGTTCTTTCATATTCAGCGGTTTAATATAAAATTACAAAAAACTATTCTTCCAGCAAATCTTTTGAAAGCGATAAAATTTCCTCGCCGTATTTTTTTCGTCCTTTGGCGAGCAAAAAATTATATAATGGATATGCTAACGCCATTGCGACGCTACCTATTAACATTACGATTATTCCCCAAACGAAAAGCGACCATTCCAAAACCATAGTAAGCCCCAAACCGAAAACCAAGCAACCGATTATTCCCGCAATCAATGCGAAATAAGTAGCGGTTTTTTTCACTTTCGCGTTAAGTTTTTTCAACCTATCGAATTTAGATTCGGATTTCCGCTGCGGTTCGAGATATTGTTGCCTTATGCTTTGAATTTGCTTTTTTTCGTCCTCGCTCGGAGCGTAGTAAGTGTATTCGAACACGTCTTTATTATTTTCCATTTTCTTCCTCTTCTAATTTTTTAATTTCGCCGCGCGACTTTATTATCATATAAATTCCCAAGGCGACGGTCAAAATGAACACTACCGAACCCGTCGCTAAATTGGCATAAGAATATTTTTGTCCGTCGGAAAAAGCAAACAGCAACGCGGTTTGCAGTTGAAATATCGAAACGAACGCGTCGGCAAGAGATACGTTTCTTATTGCTTTTAGGGTATAGTCGTTATATTTATTAGTCTTGAAAACGTTTATTATAGCCATCACTATTTTATAGAAAGCATAGGCGGCAAAAGCATATATCGTTAACCCTTGATGAACGAACGCTTTATTTAAAAAGATTATTTGCAAAAGCGGCACTACCAAACATAGCGGGACTATCGAAAGCATTATACCACAGTTCCCGTATTTTTTTAATTCCGCTTGTTTGTCGCTTTCGATTATCTCCACTCCGTTTTTTATCTTTTTTCTTTGATAAAGAACTATTCCTCCGCGCATTGCGACGAGCATTGCGTAATAAAGCGCAAGACAAGCGAACCAAAACGATTTTTCTATTGCGGCAAGAACCACGTTAAACGCTATAAACAACACGTTTATAATCAAAGAAAACGCGGCGAAAACAACCGTTCTGAAACTGTATTGAGAAAGCATTCTTCTGCCGATTGACGACTTTTTTATTAAATTCAATATTCCGTTTTTTATTTTAGAATAGTATACGACTATAATATATACGGAATAACCCAAAAAAATCGCGGCGAGAGCATATATAACGTAACTTGCTATTTGCAAAAAAGGATCGTCGTTTCCGATAACGGACAAAACTATCGAACCTGCCGCAAAAATTAAAGTGAGAACAAAAGCCGCGGCAATTAACCATCCGTTAGGTTTTTTTAAGATTTCAACTATCTTTTTGCCCTTTTTCATTATTCTCCTTTAAGCACTACTTTAAATTCGCTACCCCTGCCCAATTCGCTCTTAACGGATATTTCTCCGCCCAAAAGGTCAATGACTTTTTTAACGAGAGAAAGCCCCAAGCCGTTTCCTTCGCTCGCTCGCGACGCGTCTGCCTGATAAAATTTATCGAATATCCGTTTGCCCGTTTCCGCGGAAATGCCTATGCCGTTATCCTTGACGGTTACCGTCGCTTTATTCTTGTCGCCCGTTAACTTGACCGTTATCGTTCCGCCTTGCGGCGTGAATTTTACGGCGTTTGACAGCAAGTTGTTCCAAACCAATTCGAGGCAGGATTTAACCGAAACGATTTCCACTTCTTCCAATTCGCAAACGAGTTCGATATTCTTTTTTTCAAAAGCGTCTTCGAAAAGCAAAACGGATTCCGCAACGCTGTCGGTTAACGAAAATTTTTCTCTGCGTTCGAGCAGTTGTTGATTTTCAAGTTTGTTTAGTTTTAAAACGTTAACGACAAGCCCGTTCAATTTATCCGTCGCTTGAACTATGGTGTCTATATACTTTTTGCTTTTTTCTTTATCGTTTTCGTTTTTCAAAAGCATAGCGTAATTCTTTATTACGGAAAGCGGAGGTTTTATCTCGTGAGAAACGTTGGAAATAAAATCGGAATTCAACGTTTCGCTTTTTTGCAATTCGAGAACCATTTTGTTAAGATTGTCCGCTATTAAATCGAAATCGGTGTATTTGCCGTATGGATGATTTATCTTTAACCTAACCGTAAAATCGCCTTGCGCGATTTTTTCCGTCGCGCTAAGCAATTCGTATAAAGGCTTTTCGACGACTAATTTTCTGCGAACGATATCGCAAACGGTGTATACCGCCGCTACCATCATAACCGATACGAGCATAACGAAAAACACCGTTTTTTCATCGTCGGTTACCCTTTCGGTCGCCACGTATAGCGCAATGGAAGAAAAAACTATCACGAACACCGTGAAAAAAGGAACAGCGGTTTTTTTTAAGAACGAGCCGAATTTACTTGGCTTTTTATTCATTTTAAAACCGCCTTATAGCCTAAACCGTGAACCGTTTGTATTTCGAAGCCGTTACAAAACGAAGTCTTCTCGCGAATTTTAGCCATATACACGTCTACCGTTCTGCTCGTAGCGGACGAATCGAAATCCCAAAACTCGTTCATCAACGCCGAACGAGTGAACGTCTTTTTAGGGAAAGACAACAATTTAAACAGAATATCGAATTCCCTGACGGTGAGAGAAATTTCGTTGCCGTCGACAAAAGCGGAATGTTCTTCGCTGTTCATAACGAGGTTGCCTATTTCCAATTTCTTTTCCGTTTCTATTTGAGCGCGGCGCAAAAGCGCGCCTATTTTCATTATCAATTCGTCTACGTCGAACGGTTTTGTTACGTAGTCGTCGATACCGAGTTTATAGCCGAACATTTTCGAGGGTTTATCGTCTTTTGCCGACATAAAAATTATAGGCGTGTTTTTATCGGTTTTGCGAACTTGTTCCGCAAGTGAAAATCCGTCTAATTTAGGCATCATAATATCGCTTACGATTAAAGCGAATTTTTGCGTTTCCAAAGCAGCAAGCGCCTCCGCACCGTCGAAGCAAGAAACCACTTCGTACCCTTGATCCGATAAACACGCGCTGACTAAGCCGTTTAAAGCGATATCGTCTTCCACAACCAATATTTTAGACATTGACTTTCTCCTTTTAAAGTTTCGATATTATTCCTATTAACCCCGACCGCTTTTTTGAACACAAAATAAACGCTTCGACCGTCCAATTTTATTAACGCTTACATTATGCGCCGAATACATTTATTTTTTATTTATTTTTGGTTAAAATTTTGTAAATTATTAACGCGCGGTCGCGCACCGTGTATTCGATTTCCAAAGCCGTTTTTGTTTTTATTATTTACCGCTAACTCTGACGTTAGCCGCCGTATTTATTCCGGCGTTTGCCATATAAAAGGTCAATTTAATCCTTCCGTCCCAGCCGCTCTGCGCTTTTTCGCTTAAAGGCAAATTATATGTAAACTTTGCCGAAGAACTCATTTTAGTAGAAGCGCTCGCTTTTTCGCCCGTGCCCCAGCCGGAATAAAAGAACCCGTTCGAATACATTCCGTAGTAATAATCTTCCGCGCCGACGTATCCGTTAGCGGTATGATAATCGACGCGAACACCCAAACTTCCGTTCTCTCCCGCTGGATTTCCGACTATTTGCCAATCGGTTTCGAGCAACGCGTATTCGTTTGCTTTGTCTATCACGACGGACACCGCGGTCGAACCGCTTTGATTGTTTAACATACCCATAGTTACGTTAAACCCGTCTTCGTATATATCTGAATAAGGTTTTAAATCGGCGCGTTCTTCGTAATAATAATCCTTGCGCACTATTTTATCCGCCAAATTGCTTTCAACGTCCGTTTCCGCCAAATCGGAACCGTCGTCAAATTCTATATAAAAAGCGGAATTGCCGGGAATTTTAAGGCTTAACACGACGTCGCCGTTTTTCAATTCCTTTTCATCGAGGCTTAACACCTTATACGGTTCAGTCGCTTCGATCGTATTTTGCGTTGTTTCGTTATCAATAAGATGAACTTTTAACGATTTTGCGGTAAACGGAATATTTTTAACTTTAACGTTTATGGTTCTGCTGTCTTCTATATTTTGCTCGTATGCTTCGCCGCCGTAATACGCGCTATAATATTTATTGAGAGTTTTATTGGTTATAATCGCGCTTGCGCGTTTTCCGTCTACGCCCGTTCTGACCATAAACGTATCTTTTAATTCTTCGTTGATAAAATTCGTTTTCGCTTGCAACTGAGGCATTCTCGAATACGCCCAAAAAAGATAATATATCGGGCGTTTGGAATTATCTTTATAATTTATTAAATTATAGTCTCCGCCGTAATCTTTGTCGCTACTCATATAATAAGAGCACCAAGAAATTCTGGAAACGTCTGTCGCTTCGAGTCCGTATTCGATGGCTTGCATTAGTTTGGGAACAAGTCCCGCGGTCAAAACAACCGAATCCACGCTGTTATCGGTCGGCGCATATTCCGTTATATGTTGCGTCATCGTATACAAGTCGAACGCCGCGTTATCGCGGTTTATTTTATCTCTTATCGCAGATTTGAAAGAAGAAAAGTTTTTAGAAGTCGATACCCCCTCCATATCGCCTTTATATCCGCCGTAATAGTGCCAAGAAAAAGCGTCGACTTTATTGCCCTTTTCGTTGTTTATCTCCATATAATAATCCCAAAGACTGCTGCCGAGAACGGGAAGATATTCGCAAAAATCAATCGGCCAACAACTTGCGACCTCTACGACAAGTGCATCGGGATCGCCTCTTTTTAACGCAAGAGCACCCTCTACGTTCATATCCAAAAACGCCTTCATGCCGGACTGCCAATATTTGGTTCCAAGATCCGGCTCGTTCCATGTTTCGAAAGTAACTCTTCTTCCGCTTTCTTTAAAACTTCTTGAAAGATTTTCCAAGTAGTTTTTATACATTTCCATATTAGGATTTCTTGCAGAACCGTCTTCCTCAACACCCCACACGTATTTGGGATTTCCTACCAAGATATAATACGGCATAACGTCGTATTTAACTATTTCGTCGTAGAATTTATAAACGTTTTTCAAAGTAAGTTCGGGATTATCCCAATTACCCGCGCTGAGTTCGGGAGTGGCTCCTATTCCGGAACCTCCCGCCATAAAATCTATTCTATACG
>CAYQLN010000017.1:2035-9919 GCA_964418455.1 uncultured Christensenella sp. | reverse complement strand
CCACGGGAAAAGCCGCGACTAAAATTTTCAGCGAAGGCGAAGGAACGGATATAGACGTAATCGTCGGGTTGGAAACGGGATATATGAACAAAATCTCCTCTTTCCTTGCCAACGTCGACGGAATAAGCAAAATAAACTACGTAAACGGTTTGTCCGTTCAAGACAACGATAATCTTTGGGTAACGTGGGAACGCCAAGCGGGCGCGATTATAGTAAACGAAACCGTCCTCAAAAAACACGGGCTCGACGCGCCGAAAGACTACGAGGACTTATTAGACGAAAAATATGCCGGGTTAATAGCGATGCCCGACCCGAAGTCGAGCGGCACGGGATACTTTTTCTATAAAAATTGGGTTAACCTTTGGGGAACCGAACGAGCGCTGGAATACGTCGACAAGTTATACAAAAACTTAAAACAATTCACGGAATCCGGTTCGGGACCGATAAAAATGCTTAAACAAGGCGAAATCGCAATCGGACTCGCGCTTACCTTTCAGGCGGTAAACGAAATAAACGATAATTGGCCGTTCACCATAATATATCCCTCGACGGGTTCGCCCTATTCGCTTACGGGAAGTTCAATAATAAAAGGTCACGAAGACAAAAGCGGTGTTAAAGAAGTTTTCGATTTCGTTGCCAACGAGTTCTTTGTATACGATAAAGAAAACTACTCTCCCGAAACTGTTTTCGAAGGTCAAAAAAACTCTATTGCGAACTATCCTCAAAATATCGTATACGCCGATATGGACGGCATACAAAACAACACGGAAAAGGAAAGATTATTAAACTTATGGAAATATTAAACTCTAAACTCACAGTTAAAAATTTAACCAAACGGTTTGACGATAAAACCGTTCTCAACGGAATTTCTTTCGATTTGAAAGAAGGCGAATTCTTTTCTATCTTAGGGCCTTCCGGCTGCGGAAAAACCACTCTATTAAGGATACTTATAGGGCTGGAAACAGCGGACGGCGGAGAAATTTATAAGGACGGAAAAGAAATTTCAAAACTGACAAGCGCGGAAAGAGGAATGGGCATCGTATTCCAAAACTATGCCCTCTTCCCCAATATGAACGTTTTTCAAAACGTTTCCTACGCGTTGACGTTAAGAAAGGAAACAAAAGCGCAAGCGAAAGAAATCGCTATGAAGACTTTGGAACACGTAGGGCTTACCGACCAAATAAAAAAATATCCCAATCAACTGTCGGGCGGGCAGCAACAGCGCGTCGCCATAGCAAGAACGTTAGCGACTAATCCCGACGTTATTCTATTAGACGAACCGATTTCCGCGTTAGACGTAGCGAACAGAGAAATAATGAAAGCGGAATTAAAATCCATTCAAAAAAAATTCAACGCGACCATGCTTTTTATCACCCACGACCAAGAGGAAGCCTTCTTTTTGAGCGACAGAATTATGGTAATGAACGAAGGCAATATAGAACAAATCGGTTCTCCGAAAGAAATTTACGAAAAACCCGCGAACCGATACGTGCAAAATTTCGTAGTGGAACAATTAGATAAAAAGTATCGCGATATGCTATCTTATACGGGGCGCACGGAAAATGAAAAATAAATCGTTCGGTTGTCTTAAATACGCGTTGTTCGCCTATTTGGCGGTAACGGTATTACTCCCTTTAATATTTCTATTCTCTTTGATACGCGGCGATTCCGTAACGAGCGTTTTCACCTCGGCGCAGTTCTTCCCCATGCTTAAAAACTCGCTCGTAACCACGTTAATTACCACCGTTATTTCCATTACCGTATCTTTCGGATTGGCGTTTGCGCTACACCGCTCCAACGTCCGTTTCAAATCGCTTTGGGTCATACTCTTTTCTTTACCGATGCTATTACCGAGTATTTCTCACGGAACGGGCGTGGTTCTCCTTTTCGGAGATAACGGCATCATAACCAATCTTTTAGGAATCAATATAAACGTGTACGGATATACGGGAATAGTTCTCGGTTCGGTGTTATATTCTTTTCCCGTAGCGTTTTTGTTGTTTTACGATTCCTTTCAATACGAGGATTACACAATCTACGAATCGGCACAGGTTTTAGGGTTTTCCAAGTGGAAACAGTTTACCAAAATAACGCTTCCCGCAATGAAAGGAACCATCGTTTCCGCGGTTATTTCCGTTTTCACAATGGTTTTCACCGACTACGGCGTCGCGCTCATTGCAGGCGGAACGCAAATGACTTTACCCGTTTATATGTACCGCGAAGTAATAGGTCTTATGGATTTTTCAAGCGGCGCGGTCGTGGGATTGGTGCTGCTGCTCCCCGCAATCACTTCCTTTTTGCTCGACTTGAAAAAGAGCGGTTCGACCTCTTCTTCGAGCACGGTTACACGTCCCTACGTAATACAAAAGAACACCGCGCGCGACGTTTCCATTTACGTTTTATTCGGCATAACGTTGTTTTTACTTTGCCTTCCCGTAATAGCGTTTATCTGCTTGGGATTCGTTAAACAATATCCGTTAGACTTATCGTTATCGACGGAGCATTTAAAGAAACTGTTCTCCAACGGCGTCGGAAACTATTTAATCAATTCGATAGCGGTCGCGCTTCTTACTTCGCTAATCGGAACGTTGCTTTCGTATTTTGCGGCATACGTAACGTCGAGGTCTAAAAAAGGTCTTTCCAACGGAGCGTTGCATTTTATAAGTCTTTTATCCCTTGCCATACCGGGCGTTGTTTTGGGATTATCTTTCGTTATGACTTTTAAAAGCACGTTTATTTATTCCACGATATTCATTTTGGTAACGGTCAACGTCGCGCACTTTTTTTCCTCGCCGTATCTGCTTGCATACAATTCCCTGTCTAAATTCAACGCTAATTTAGAGGACGTTGCGGCAACGTTGGGCATAGGAAAAATGCGACTTTTGTTTTCCGTATATCTTCCCAGCACGGCATTAACCGTCGTGGAAATGTACACTTATTATTTCGTAAACTCCATGATAACCATATCCGCCGTATCTTTCCTCGTCAATTTCAGAACGACCACGCTTGCGCTTATGATACCGCAACTCGAATCGCAATCGTTCATAGAGGGCACGGCGATAGTATCGTTGATGATTTTGGCGATAAACCTATTTATAAAGGGAATCGCATTCTTCGTTAAAAGAAGCATTTATTCGAGAACGGAAAAATTACGCAAAGAAGTTAAAGGCATAATAGAGGAGAATTAAATTTATGTTGAACAAAAAAGAATTCGAAATACTGACCGTGCTTGTCGACCGCGAAGGTTTATCGCAAAGAGCATTGGCGGAAATAGCGGGATTTTCGGTAGGAACGGTTAACAAAACCGTTAAAGACTTAATAGAAAAAGGTTTTTATAACGGAAAATTCGTAACCGCAAAAGGTCTCGACGCGTTAGAACCCTATCGCGTTAAAAGAGCGGTGTTCTTGGCGGCGGGATTCGGCTCTCGACTTGCCCCCGTCACGCTTAACACTCCCAAACCGTTAGTCAGAGTCCACGGCAAAAGATTGATAGACACTCTGTTAGACGCGGTAGTTAAAGCGGGTATTCCGGAAATAGTTTTGGTTAGAGGATATTTAGGAGAGCAATTCGAACAACTCCTTCACAAATACCCGCAAATCAAATTCGTCGACAACCCTATGTTCAACGAAAGCAACAATATCTCCTCGGCGTATTGCGTTAAAGACTTATTTAAAAACGCATACGTTTTGGAATCGGATTTATTGCTAAAAAACGAAAACCTAATAAGAAAATACGAATACGAAAGCAACTTTCTGGGCTGCAAAGTAGAAGTAACCGACGATTGGTGTTTTCACGTCGACGGCAACGGAACCATTATTTCCCAAAACGTGGGCGGAAAAAATTGCCACCAAATGATAGGAATTTCGTATTGGAGCGCGGAAGACGGCGAACGCCTCGAAAAGGACTTGGAAGAGGTATATTTCTCCCCCGGCGGAAAAGAACGTTATTGGGAGCAAACCGCGCTTCTTTATAAAAAAGAAAATTATAAAATTCAAATCAGAGAATGTAATCTTAACGACGTTGTGGAAATCGACACTTTCAACGAACTTAAAAAAATCGATAAAACATACGATATATAAAAATAGTTGCCTATCGCGATTGCTTACTTTAAAAGACCGCTCGCGCGAAAAACCTTTTTCGCGCGAGCGGTCTTTTATCGTTACGATAAAAAAAGCGGAAACCACCCTGCCGCCTTTTTACGATTTATTTGTTTTTAGAAAGTTTTTCTATCTCCTTAACTTTACGCCATAATTTAAGGCTTTCTTCGGGAGTAGAAGGTCTTTTCTCGTCGCCGAAAACGTGCGGATGCCGACGAATAAGTTTTTCGCATATACCTTGAACCACGTCGTTAAAATCGAACAACCCTTTCTCGCTTGCTATTTCAGAATTCATAACGACCTGTAACAACACGTCGCCGAGTTCTTCTTTCAAATTCTCGTAGTCCTTATTATCTATCGCGTCAAGCACCTCTCGCGACTCGTTTTTAAGACATTCTTTCATACTTTCGAAATCTTGCGCCCTGTCCCATTCGCAACCTTCGGGACCGCGCAATATCGAAACAATCTCCGTTAGTTCCGATATGTCGTGCGGATTTTTTTCTATATATTCCTTTCCGTTATATTTTCTCATTTTATTTCTTTCCTTTTTCCTTTCGGACTATTCTCTTACGCGCGCCTTTCTATAAAACAAACCACCCAATATTTGGAATACTCGTATAGTTCGTCCAAGGTTTTCGAAGAATATCCCCTGCAACTCCTAACGTATTCGCAAAACAGTCCTTCCAAAAAGATTTGTATTTCCAATTCTATATAATCTCTTTTCCTTATATTCGGGTCGTTAAAGCACAATTCCAACAATTTACCCGTAGCAATCGCCGTAAGTTTTTTCGCGGCGAACAAAATTTCGTTCGATTTGCATATCAAATGATAATTATCGTCGTTTTTCTTTATATATTCGAAAATAGAATCCATAAATTGATTTATATCTTCTAACTTATATAGCCTTGCGTTATCGAAAAAAACGTCTATAAGTTCGTTTTCGTATTCTTCCGCGACTCCGTATATATCGTCGTAATGCGAATAAAACGACCCTCTGCTTATATCGGCGCGCTTACAAAGTTCGCTAACCGAAATCTTCCCCAATTCCTTTTTTTCGCTAAGCATTTCCGCAAATACTTTTTTTATGTTTTTTATTGTTTTCTTAGACGAGTTATTAACGTTTTTCGCTTTCATTTTCCACCGTAACGAAACACATTCATACACAGTGTTAAAATATTAACACTGTTTGTTCGCGTGTGCTTTATTTTTTTCTACGCCGTAATTATAATACTTTTCAATAAAAATGTCAACAGTGTTCATAAAGGAGGATGAAAAATGTCAACCGACGATTTTTGCGCTAAAAGCGCAGAGCACGTTATCGAAACGCAAAACTTAACAAAGGACTACGGATTCGGTCGCGGCGTTTTCGACGTGAGTCTTCACGTAGACAAGGGCGAAGTTTTCGGATTTTTAGGTCCCAACGGAGCGGGAAAATCAACGACCATTCGGCACCTCATGGGATTTTCCAAACCCGATTCGGGCGAAACGAAAATTTTCGGAAAACCGACGTTTGAAAATTACGACCGAATTCTTAACAAAGTGGGCTATATCCCCGGCGAAATAGCGTTGCCATCGGGTTTAACGGGCAAAGAATTCATCAAAATGATGCAAAACATGCAAAAAATTTTCGATGAAATTCAACTTAAAAAAATGATTGACCTGTTCGAACTCGACGACAAAACGCTGTCTTGCGAAACGAAGCGAATGAGTTTGGGTATAAAAAGAAAACTTGCCGTCGTAACGGCTTTTATGTCCGACCCCGAAGTTTTAATACTCGACGAGCCGACGAGCGGGCTCGACCCCGTTATGCAGGAAACGTTTATAAATTTCATTCACGAAGAAAAAAAGCGCGGAAAAACGATTTTGCTTTCCAGCCATATTTTTTCGGAAATCGACTCTACGTGCGACCGCATAGCCATTATAAAAGACGGTAAAATCGTTTCCGCCTTTATCGCGAACGATTTAAAACACGCCTCGAAGAAATTTTATTCGGTAAAATTCAAAAATGAACAAGCGAGAAAAAATTTCATTTCGCAAAGCAAAAAAATCAATTCTTTTCAACTAATAAATTCCGACGGCGCGAGCGTTTATTTTTCCGTCGAAGACGAGGATATGAATTATTTAATATCGACTCTGTCGCAACTTTCCGTCCTGTCTTTCAGCAACAAAAAAGAAACGCTCGAGGACTTCTTTATGAAGTTTTATAAGGAAGACAAAAATTTCGGAGGCGCGCTCTAATGGCTGTTATCGAAACAAACAAACTTACGAAAGACTATAACTGCGGCAGAGGCATATTCGACCTCGACCTATCCGTCCGAGAAGGCGAAATGCTGGGTTTTGCAGGCACTAACGGAAGCGGAAAAACAACCACCATAAGGCATATAATGGGTTTTATAAAACCGACTTCGGGCGAAGCGAAGGTAAACGGACTGTCCGCTTGGGAACATTCCAGCGAAATAGTAAAAAATATCGGATACGTTCCGGGCGAAATAGCCTTCCCCGACCTCAAAACGGGCGTAGACTTTATAAAATGTCAAGCGGATTTTTTGGGGCTTAAAGATATGTCGAAAGCAAACGAACTCATCGAAAGGTTACAACTCGACCCGAAAGCCAACCTAAAAAGAATGAGCAAGGGAATGAAACAAAAAACCGCGCTCGTCGCCGCGCTTATGAACGACGCGCCCATAATCGTTTTAGACGAACCCACAACGGGTTTAGACCCGCTAATGCGCGCGACTTTTTTAGATATTATCAAAGAAGAACACGAAAAAGGCAAAACCGTTTTTATGAGCAGTCACAGTTTCGACGAACTCGAAAAAACTTGCGACAAAGTCGCCCTCATAAGCAACGGAAGATTGGCGGACGTGTGCGATATAGCGGATATAAAAAACCGCCCCGTTAAAGATTTTAAAATAGAGTTTAAATCTCACGAACAATATCGTCGGTTTTTAGAAGAAAAATATCAAATAATACGTTTGCAAGAACAATATTCCCAAGTTACGATACGCATCGACTCGGAAGCGACCGCACAACTCTTGCACGTCCTTAAAAATTACGACGTTAAATTTATTTCCGAATTGCCGTACAATTTAGAAATGCATTTCAAAAAAATATTATTTTCAAACAGAAACGAAAAAGGAGAAATAAAAAATGTTCAGTAAAGCATTATTCAAACAATCGTGCAAAGCCAACGGAACCATGTGGAGCATAATCACCTTCGCGGTTTGTTTTATGCTTGCGTGCGTTATGCTGATTTCCGGCAACGGCAACATTGGCGGCGTGAAAGATTCCATTCAAGATACCATTATCACGCAAGAAGTAGACGCGCAAATGCAAAATCGCGCGCTCTCTTATTACTCTAACGCCGAAGACGGGCTTATAAAATTCGATTCGTTGTTTTCCTCAAACGCCGCCGACGCGCTTTCTTATCTGCAATGGCTTG
This sequence comes from uncultured Christensenella sp., assembly GCA_964418455.1. Classification (GTDB taxonomy): domain Bacteria; phylum Bacillota; class Clostridia; order Christensenellales; family Borkfalkiaceae; genus UBA1259. The sequence continues at coordinate 2,379 of CAYQLN010000017.1, read as the reverse complement.
CTTCTATGCCTAACCAAACGGACTTCGCGGGCAACGAGTCGGCTTACCAATCCGCACTCTCTACGTGGTTTCAATCCAAGCCCGAACAAACCACCGAAGCAGGCACGGCATACGTCGCCGCCGTTACCGAATGGCAAAACAACGTCCCCGTAGAAACCCAATTCGGCAACCACGACGACTATTTGCAAGCTCTCGCAAATTGGAACGCCTCTTCCCCGATAAACGCTCAAAGCGCGGCAACAACGGCTTATACCGTTTCCGTTCGACAACTTCAAACCTACGTTATAGAAAAAGCGGCGACGCTCGGTTATAAATCGGAAGATTCCGAAACGCAGGAAATGCTC
>CAYQLN010000017.1:0-2025 GCA_964418455.1 uncultured Christensenella sp. | reverse complement strand
TCGGTAGCGTTATGTATATACTTAACCCCGACGGAACGTTCGACGATTTTTGGACGTCAAACGGCGAAAGCGCGCCCGAAGATTACGAAATTAACGGAATTATAACCGCGATTCAAAACGGCTCCGTCGAAGAATACCTTAGTTCTAATCCCAGAACGGTTTATCGCCAAACTCGCGCGAAAACCCTCGTCCCCTGTTTTATAGCAGGCAATATGGTAAAACCGGAAAACGTCGAAGCGTTAACGCAAGCCCTGTCCGCATACGGCGTTACGCAGGAAAAATATCAATCTTTCGGCTACGACTATTCGTCGATAAAAAATCTGGCTTCTACCGCCATTATAACCTATCAAGCGCGCCGCGAATACGAATTGGACGTTTTGCAAAACCGTTTCTCGGCAGGCGAATTCGCTTCCGAAACGGAATATAAAAACGCGGTAACGGAAAAGGAACAAAGCCTCGCGCAAAGCATATCTTCGAGTTTTTTGTCCACTCTTCCCGAAGCGGTTTCTTCCGCGTTGGAAGAAATAGGACAAGCAAACCTATACACTCTTATAGTCGGCTCTATTTTCTATAAACTCGCGGGCTTGCTGTTGCCGATTATCTATATGATTATGGCTTCCAACAACCTAATCGCAGGTCAGGTAGACAGCGGTTCTATGGCGTACGTCCTTTCCACCTCAACGAAAAGGATAACCGTCGTCTTCACGCAAGCGGTGTATCTCATAGGTTCGTTGTTCGCAATGTTCGCCTTAACGACCGTAACGGGCTGCGTATGCTTGTCGCTTCTCAGCGCGGACGTCGGATTAACCTACGGCAACTTGTTGTTACTGAACCTCGGCGCGTTTTTAGTTCTGTTTGCTCTTTCGGGGCTGTGTTTTTTCACTTCTTGCCTGTTCGACAGAAGCAAACGGTCTATGGCAATAGGCGGAGGATTGAGCATTTTCGCATTGGTCGCGGCAATGTTAGGATTGTTCGGAAGTCCCGTTATACCCTCCGTGGTCAGATTAGACGCGCTCAACTATTTTAACTACGCCACTGTCATTTCGCTTTTCGACGTAATCTCCATTATAGACGGCACGAGCGCGTTCGTTTGGAAATTTATAATCCTGTTTTCGGCTGCGGTCGTAGGCTACGTCGCAGGCTCCGCAAGGTTCGTTAAAAAGGATTTACCGCTTTAATCCGATATGTTCGTATTTTCCCCTCTCAAATTATCGGGATTAAAAACAAAAAAATAAAAATATATAAAAGGAATAAAATTATGTTTGAATTCAATAAAATGTGCGATGAATATCAACGCTTAACCAATACCGAAAAAAGAATAATTATAGCCGAAAAAACCATAAAAATATTTGCCGAACTTTCCGCTTTGAACGTCTGCGGAATAGACCCGTTCGAAACTCTTGCGGGTTTTATAGTAGGCTCCGTCGTCGCCGACGGAAAGATTAACGAGCAAGAATATCTTTTAATGTATCCCACACTCGTTCAAATCTTCGGCAAAGACTTCGATTATAATTCCGTTAAAAAAACTTTTACAACCGACGCCGAGTGCAAAAACTCCGTTTGCAAATATACCGAAAATATGCTTAAAATTTTAACTATGCTAAACGAAAATATTAAAACCGACGTGATTATATTGTGCCTTTGCGTTGTTTCTATGGACGGAAAGATAAACTTTAAAGAAAGAAAATATATAAAACGTCTTTGCAAAGCATAACGTTTTATGCGTGGCTACCCCGCTCGCAATAGCGAGCGGGGCGGGTGAAAAATAGAGATAGTTAGGCAAATAAATTATGTTTTATCTTTTTCCCCTTTTGTATTTTCGTTCAGCACTTTTTAACTTTTGAACAAAATTATTTTATTATCATTTCCAAAAATTTTTCAACGGCAGTTTTTAATTGTTTTAATTGCTGTCTCTCGGACGTCCGCAACAAGTAAAAACATATTTTTCCAATAAATTGTCACTAAAACCACAACAGAAAAAGTCGCCAACATTAGTTAGCGACTTCTTATGGATGCAGCAACAAC
>CAYQLN010000016.1:0-10018 GCA_964418455.1 uncultured Christensenella sp. | reverse complement strand
TATGAACTTCTTTTTTTATTTCTAAGTGTTGCACTTAATAGTATAATTCACCTTGATACAAAATACCGTCGACCTTTTTAATACGTTACGAACTCTTATAATTGATTAAATGGCGGGTTCGAGTCCCAAGTAACTACATATTTCCAAAGAAAAACGCAATGCGGATTTAGGACCGTCGGCAGTGATTACGTTTCCGTCGGTTTGCACTTCTTTTGCGGTATAAAAATTGTTCTTTTTATCTTCTTCTATAAATTCATCGGAAGGAAAACAAGTTATTTTTTTGTTCTTTAATAAACCGTTTTTTGCCAAAACCACCGCCGGAGCCGCACAAATAGCCGCAACGAGTTTTCGTTTCTCCGAAAGCGCGCGTATAAACGCGACTGCCTTTTCGGAGTCGGAAATATTTATCGCGCCGTTCATTCCTCCCGGTATAACCACCCCGTCGTATTCTTCAAAATTCAAATCCTCTATAACCTTATCGGCGGTTATCGAAACTCCTCGCGAGCATTTAACGGTTAACTCGCCCACCGAAACCAAATCGCAATCCGCCTTTGCTCTTCTTAAAACGTCTATCGGCGTAACCGTTTCCATTTCCTCGCTGCCGTTTGCTATTAACACCGCTATTTTCATTTTTTATTTCTCCTTTACGAATTTTCGATACAGGTTGGCGCAAACGTTTATTTTAACGCCGACGCGAACGAAGTATTGTTTTTATCAGAAGATATGATACGCCTCGGCGCACGTTTTGTCAATGCGCGCGAATAAACGATTGAATCTTTTACGCTTTTGTGATATAGTTTATATATGAAACTTTTATCGCCTGTTCAAAACGAAAAAAGTCTGAACGCCGCGCTATGCAACGGCGCAGACGAAATATACCTCGGCATAAACGGCTTTAACGCAAGAAACAATGCCGACGGATTCACTTTGGAATCGCTGAAAAGCGCGGTAATCAAATCGCACTTATCGGGCGTTAAGGTAAACCTTGCGATTAACGTTCTTTTCGGCGACGAAGAAATGCAAGCCGCCCTAAACACGCTTATAGAAGCTTATAACGCAGGCGTAGACGCGTTTATCGTGCAGGATTTGGGGCTTGCGAGTTTGGCGCACGAATTTTATCCGCAGATTCCGCTACACGCAAGCACGCAAACGGGAATTCACAATTACGAAGGCGTTGTCGCTTTAAAAAAATACGGTTTTAAGCGCGTGGTTTTGGCAAGAGAAACGCCTATCGAAGAAATTAAAAGAATAAAAGAAAATTCCGACGTCGAAATAGAATATTTCGCTCACGGCGCGCTGTGCGTGAGTTTTTCGGGAAACTGTTATTTGAGCGAGAAATTAACGGGCGCAAGCGGGAACAGAGGACGTTGCAAACAACTTTGCAGATTGCCCTATACGCTGTTAAAAAACGACAAACCCGTTAAAAAAGGTTACTTGTTAAGCGCGAAAGACTTTCGCACGATAGATAAACTCGACAAACTTAAAGAAGCGGGCGTGGACGTTTTGAAAATCGAAGGGCGAATGCGCAGACCCTTTTACACGGCGGCGGTCACAAACGCTTACAGGCGGGCGTTAGACGGGCTCGACTACGACGAAAACGAGTTAAAACTCGCTTTCAACAGAGGCTATACTTTCGGCTATTTCGAAGGCAATTCAAACATAATTTCCTATAAACAAAACCACGTGGGAATAGAAATAGGAAAAGTCATTAAGGTTAACGGCGGAAAAAGGTTTAACGAAGTTTTTTTCACTTCCGATCGTCATATCGCTCCGCAGTCCACGATAAAGGTTTTTGACAAAAAAGGTCAAGAAAAATGCGCGCTCTCCGCATACGACGTGGTTAAAACGGACAAAACGATTTACAGGCTTACGACCACACTAAAAATAGAAGTCGGCGACAAATTCAATCTTATCGCGGACGCGGAAAAAGAAAAAATCGCGGAAAATCTGAAAGCAAAAGCAAACGTTAAAATTTCGCTGGATTTTACCGAAGGAAAACCGCTTTCGGCCAAAACGGAACTAAACGGCGAAACCAAAACTTTCTTCGGCGAGACGTTGCAAAAAGCGGTTAACGCTCCTTTGACGAAAAAAGAAGTCGAGGAATGTTTTTCTAAAAGCGAGTTCTTTTGCCCGAACACGGAATTTAAAAACTTCGACAAGGTTTTTCTGAGAAAAAAAACGCTTAACGATTTTCGAAGAACGGTGTACGAAAACCTTTTGGATAGTGAAAGAAACAGATATTCGAGAAATTTGAAAACGGTAAATTTAAAAATACCCGAAGGGTGTTCGGAATTTACCGATTTCCGATTTACCGACGACGAAAACGCCGTTTACGACAAAACCAACGTTATTTTTTCGCCGGAAATTTATGAAGAAAACAGCGTTGCGACTTTTATGAAAAATTGCGAAAAGCAAGGCAAAACGCCATACCTCGACGCACCGAATTTCGGGACCGAACAAGATTATCTGCTCATAAAAAACATAGCGGAAAAAACGGGAATAAAAATAGTCGCGAACAATTACTACGCCCTCTCTTTAAAAAACGTTGCCGTTTTAGGCGGAGCAATGAACGTTTACAATTCTTTCGCGGCGAAAGAACTCGGTTTGCCGTATATTAAAGCAGAAAACCGCAAAGACGGACAAACGGTTTTTCCGTTGATGACTTTCAGGCACTGCCCCGTTAAAGAACATTTCGGCGGAAGTTGCGCAAACTGTTTATACGACAAAACTTTTTCGCTTAAAGCGGAAAACGGAAGAACTTTCCGCTTGCGGAGGAAAAAACTCGGCTCTTGCACCTTTTATCTCGAAGAATAATTTTAATCGCCCGACGAAAAAAATCGGGCGATTTCGTTATTTTTTGCAAAAACACAAGCCAAAAAAACAAAAAAACAAAAATTATAAAAAATTTAGCGTTGACATACGCGCGTTTTTTTGTTAAACTGTTATAGTATATTATTATAATAACATACGGGCTACCGCGCGATAATATAGGAAAATATTTTGGGAGAAGCGTATTCTTATGGAAAAAAACGAAAAAAAATCGGGGTCGTTGCTTGTTAAAGCGTTTAAGTCCCCCGTTTTCCGTAACCTGCTGCTATTTATTTTAATAGCGGTTGCTTCGGGGACAATTCTTCTTTTCGACCCGCATAACGTTTTAAGAACAAAATGGTTCCCGTTCCTCGATAACAGCAATTTAGTGCAAGACGTTATCAAGTTTCTGAAAATAGAAGAGGTTTTCAACTACGGCAGAGAGTCGTGGTATATTTTCATTTGCATAGTTTGCGTGCTGTGCGTTTTCACGGTGGGCGGAATATTCAGAACCTCTATCGTCAATCTTATCGTCAGTTCCAAAGGTTACGAAGAAGACAAAGAGAAAAAAGCGAAAAAAACAGGCAACCTGATTTACTTTGCGGTTATGCTTCTTATATCCGCGTTGATTATAGGTTCCTTCTTCTTGTTCGGCGCGTTCAAACATTTCGATCCGAGCGAAACGGGCGTTAAGGGAATGTTTATCAACCTCGCGTGGTTCTGCTTATATTTCGTAATCTTTTTCGTCGCGGCGACGATTGCTTTCTTTGTTTTATACACCGTTTTCTTAATCGTATTCACGATAATCGGATTCTTTATCAACTGCGCCGTTCACGCATACAGAAAACTCAACGAAGTCCGCGGAGAAAAAAGCGGCAAAGGAAGTTTTTCCGGCGAGGGCGACGGGCCTACCATAAACGTGGTTGCGAACCCGAACGCTTTCGTTAACGCGAGAGGCAAAAAAATACCGATAGACCCCAACGATATGTTCCCTTCGCTGACCGGAATAGATATCGTTATGGGCGAGGAGCAGGAAGAAATACGCGAAGCGGGCGTATCGCTAGAAGAGTTTGCGCTTCAATTCCAATCGTTTGCCATAAACAAGTTCAAAATTTATTACGAACTCCCGTTAATCCGTTCTTTCATCGCAGGGCTTTCCGTTTCCAGACTTTTGGTTTTGGAAGGTTTGAGCGGAACGGGTAAATCCATGTTGCCGCGTATGTTCAGCGAATTTACCGGTTGCAGGAAGTTCTTCTCCCCCGTTCAAGCGACTTGGAGAGACAAGAGCGACCTTTTGGGTTTTTACAGCGAATTCACGAAAACGTTTAAATCGACCGACTTTTTGCTTAATCTTTACGAATCTAATTATTCGCGCCGTCCTAACCTTATGGTCCTCGACGAGATGAACATTTCGCGTATAGAATATTATTTCGCGGATTTCCTTTCCATTTTGGAATATCCGCCCGAAGATTGGAAAATAAAAGTTTACGAGCCGGAACTCAATCAGGTTATGCCCAAAAAATTGGAAGGCGGTTACGCGATTATTCCCGAAACCACTTGGTTTATCGGAACGGCTAATACCGACGACTCCACCTTTACCATAACGGACAAAGTTTACGACCGCGCTATAATACTCGATTTCAACGAAAGATTTTCGCCCATCGAAAGCAATTACAGCAGCGACCCGATCGAAATCAGTTTCGACGAACTTTCCGAACTTTTCAAACAAGCGCAAAACGACGACAAAAACCGACTCAGTGCGGAAGACACCGCAAAATTCATTAAGATTTGCGACTTCGTAAGCGAAGCGTTCGACATTAGATTCGGTAACCGCGTTATGGTTCAGATTACCAACTTCGTTCCCGTTTACGTTGCGCTCGGCGGATCTAAAGAAGAAGCGCTCGACTTTATTTTCACTACGAAAGTATTAAGAAAATTAAGAGGCGTTTACGAAGATTACGTTAAAGACGAACTTTTGAAATTGACAAAACTCCTTAATTCCGTTTACGGAAAAGGGACTTTCAAAATGGCGGAAAAATTCATCGCTAAATTAAACAAAAGGTTGGTGTAATTTATGAGTAATTTCGATAATTTATCCGTATTAAAAACCTTTACCAGAAAACTTGCGAATTGCAGATACAAAGTAACGCTCAATAACGTTTTGAGATATATGGACGAAGGCAGATTCGGCTATACCGTCGAGGACGGGATAGAAACCGTTATAACCAACGACTTGGTATTTGCAGACGATATTGCGACGTTGATTAACCATCTCCGCGCGATATTCAAAGAACCGCACATATTCCTCAAAAAGGAAGAACTCATTCAAAACGTTGCGGTCGCTTCTAAAATGGACAACGAATCGTTGCGACTGAATTATAAAGACGACAAGTTATGGAAGATTAAAGACGGCGAAACCGCCCTCGAATATGCCCACGCATACGTTCACGAAGACAATCTTGCCATATACGAAAATCGTTTTATAACCGCACTCATCGACATCGTGATAGACGTCGTTAAGAAAAAACTTAACGATCTCGTTGCGGAATTGGAAACTCTCAATAGAAAAATAAGCGGCAAAGACCTTATCGGATTAACCGCAAAGGAATACGTTGATTATGCCGACAAAAACGACGGTATGCCCGTTTTGCTTTCGGTCAGACAACCGCTCGTTAACGCTATCGCTTCCCTATTGAAATCCAAAAAACAACTCATCGCGCTTACGGGTAGGGATTTATATAAGTCTTGCAAAAAAGCAAAACCGTTTAATTTCCTCAACCTCATTGCGACCAATATTCTACAACACGATAAAGAATACAACTACTGCTACCAATTCTACGTAAACTACTTAAACCGCGACCCCGTTATTACTTCTCAACGCAAAATGTATTTCGGGTTCATAGAGGTTAATCTATTCAAGTCATTGGAAGAATTGGGATTTTTGCCGAGCGAAGACACGCAGGAAATCTTGATAAGCAATTCCGCTCATTTAAAATTCGAAAGACTCGATTTTATTAAAGAACCTTTCACCGTTTCCGTTTCCACTCGCGGCGAAGACGAAATCGTTCTTACCGTAACCGAAACGGCAGACGGAAACAAAGGAACTTATATTCTAAAAGTCGTCGACTCGACTCTTGCGGAAAAACTTGCGGATTTTACCGACGTTGACGGTTTTGCGAAAAAAATCCTCGAAGAGCAAGACGAAACGGTTATGAGAACGGTTCTCGTTACCGATATCGAAGGCGGCACGGAACAAAACGTTTGCACCGTTTTGCCGATAAGGAGCGACTCTAAATCTCGCTTAAAATTCCTTATCAAGTCGTTGATGCTCGTCGTCGAAGGCGCCGCGTCCGTTCATTCGAGATACTGCCCTCTGTGCGGTTCGAGGCTCGTTTCGCCCGAAGAAACGGATTTCGTTTGCAGTTCCTGCGAAGCGAAATACCACATTTTCAGTTATTCTCTTAAAGATATCGTTTGGATTAAACGATTGCCGAGAACTACGGAATTCGACGAAGACCCGAAAGGCATTAACGCTAACGACGACGATGATTTGAAAGAACTTATAGAAGAGGCGAAAGCAGCGGCAAACGTACCCGCGCAAGAACCCGCGGACGACGAAAACGACTTGGCGCAATTCGCAGATTCGCTAAACGAAGAAACACTGCAAGAAACGGAGCAAGAACAACCCGAAACGGAAAGCCAAAACGAACAAACGGAAGAACCTGCGGACGACGAAAACGACTTGGCGGAATTCGCGGATTCTTTGGATAGCGAAACGGTTGCCACCGAAGACGAAAAAGAAAGTTCGGTAGGTCTGAAAAAAAGTTTCGTTGCGAAAATGTGCGGAGCAAGCGAAGAGGTTAAGAATTATTACAATTCTTTCAAACAGTTCCTCCTCTCCTACAAAAAGGTATATTCGAGAATCAGTTGGAACAGCGATACTTTCTCTTCGGGAAGATTGCCAAGAATTAAAATCACTGTCAGAGGAAAAACTTTGGTTGCGTTCTATGCGCTAAACCCGACCGAATACGTTGACACGAAATTCTTTGCAAAAGATATGAGCGACGTTAAAAAATACGAAGCCACGCCGACTATGATAAAAATAAAATCCGAAAGAGGCTTGAAAAGAGCAATCGAACTTGCGGAAATATTATTCGGTCAATTAGAATTATCTCCTAAAAAAGATTATATCCCCGAAGATTATATTTTCCCCGAAAAGACGGAAGAACAACTTATCGAAGAAGGACTTGCAAAATACGTTACGATAAATATTTAAGTCAAAATCAAAACAAAACGAAAAACCCGATTAAAAGCAATCGGGTTTTTTTGTGCGACTTATATGTTATTTACGCTTGCTCATTCGTTACGTATATCGATATATATAATTTTACCGCTATAAATGCACGCAAAAAACATTTGAGCATAGTATTTATATGTTCCGCTATAACGCGATAAACACGCCGTTAAACAGCAAAAAAGCCAACGGAACGGTTATTACGGACAGAACGGTTGAAAGCAAAACCGCCACCGAAGCGAAATCGCCGTCGCCGCCGAAACGTATTGCGAACATAACCGTTCCCGTCGCGCTGGGCATCGAAAGCGCGAAAAACACGGCGAACTTTATTGTTTGAGATATAGGTAAAAATCCTACCGTAAGCATTGTTATTAAGGACATTACCACAAGTTTTAAGCCGCTCGACAAATACGCCCACTTATCGAGAAATAAACTTTTTATATTAACGCTTGCAAGGCGCATACCGATAACCATCATCGAAAGCGGCGTTACCATATCCGCCAAAAGGTACACGGCGTTCATAATTTTTTCTATCACGTTGTCAGCCACGCTCCCGCTTTCCGCCAAATCCACGAGCGGAGTTTTCACCGTTAAAAAAACGACTAAACCTATTATAACGCATATTATAACGGGATTAAGAAGGGCTTTTTTCAACGATATATCCTTTTTGTCGCCGGTAATCATATATACGCCGAAAGACCAATTCAAGAGGTTGAAAACGGCAACTACGACGGAAACGTATATCAACATTTCTCCCAAATATTCCGTGCCGTTAAAAAGAGTGGTTATAAACGGTATTCCCATATATCCGCAATTTGAAAACACGCTCGCAAACCGCAAAACGTTAAGTTTTTTGGAATTTTCTTTGTTTCTTACGACGAGATAAACTATCCCTATCATTACCAAATGAATGACAAGCGCAAGCCCCGCGACTATAAGCATATTGAGCGCAATTTCGCTTCTATACCCCGTTTTTTGAAAGCCGACGAGCATTAGCATAGGTTGACAGCCGTATAAAACCAAGTTTGACAATACCTTGTCTCCGGTTTCGCCGAGAAGTTTCGTTTTTGCGAAAACAAAGCCCGGTATAATTAAAATCACAAGAGAAAAAACGGTAAGCAAAACGTCTATAAAACTCAATTCCATATTTCACACTTTCTTCCTTAAAAACTTACGATACAAAGCGTCGTCTTCTATAAGTTCGACCTTTTCGTTCCTTAAATAGCACGCCAAAGATAAATTGTCGTTAATATTTTCGGGAACGTATATGCCGCCCGTTATAGGCTGACCTTTGTCGTGATAGTCCGTTCCCGACATCTTTTTAAGCGAATGCTCCTCTATAAATTCTTTCGCTTTTTCGTTTCCGTTTATATGATTGACGTGCCCGTTGAAACTTTCCGCGCCGTGCATAAAATCGGGATTACCGAAAACGATGTCTTTGCGTTGCGGATGCGTTTGATATAAAAAGAAACCGTTTTTTTCCGCAATTTCGAAAAGTTCTTCTTGCGAATATAAAAACAACGGCGCGTTTTCCCTTAAAAACTCTTTATCGAAGCCGACGAGTAATAAATTCGCGATAAGCGTCGTCGGGCGTTTTAACCAATATTTCCGCGCCGTAGAAGCCTTTAAAATTCATCGCTTCCGAAGCCGATAAAAATTCGTCGATAAGACTTATATAATACTCTTTCTTTTCCGAGTTCGTGTCGCCTGCATACTTTTCGAAATACGGCGCGCAATAGTGATTGGTAAGCACCGCGCCGCCATAACCTTTTAGTTTATATTCTTCTATCAACTCTCTCGGCGTAACGGAAGCGCAAGGGCTGCCGAAACGGGTATGGCAATGAGTTTCTATTTTAATCATAAATATTTCCTCAATTTTTCAAACTGTTCGAAGTCGAAAATACCCTTATTGACGGCGAGATATAAAGCGCAAACGTCGAAACGAGCGTCGTGATAATTAAAAGAGCAACCGAAAACGGATTTTGAAAGATTTATTATATCTTCTTCCGTTATATCGAAAAACTCGCACAGTTCCGAAAGTTTCGGATATTTATAACCGAGCGACGACTTACGCGAAAGTTTGCAGACCGTTACGGAATTTTTCATAGAACAAAATTCGTCGTTAAATATAAGGATTTTTCCGACGTTTTCGAATTCCTTCCTTAAAAAAGCGGTATCGAACGCTATATTGTGAGCGACCACGCAATCGGCTGAGGTAAAATCGCTTTCTATTTCTTCTATATCGGAAGCAAAGACTTTGCCGTTAGAAAGAATTTTTAATTTTTCGGGTGTAAAGCCGTGCACGGCAAGCGCGCCGAAATCAACGCTTTCCACTGAGAAAAAAAAGTTTTTCGCGCTAACGCCGCCGCTACTTTGCATTAAATATGAGAGTTGACAAATCTGACCCGGTCTTAAACCGGTCGTTTCGGTATCCAGATAAAGTATCATTTTTTTATAAAAAAGGCAAAACCGAATAGTTTTGCCTTTATGTTTTAGCCTATATTCATTTTCGTGAAAAGGTAATCGTTCCGTTAACTTTAATTATCTTTTTAACGCCGTTAGCCTAACAAATCTTCGTATCTTTCGGTGTAGATTTTAATTTTAGAAGCGTCTTTTCTAAGCGTTTCTATAATTCCGCTCTCTTTAAGAGAAAGTTTTGCAGATTCAAGGTTTGCCTCAGATTGTTTTTGTTCAAGTTTTGCACTTGAAACATTTTGTTCGCTTTCCATACCAACAGAAAGTTTAAGTTCAAGATTTTCAATATTTTCCTTTCCAAGGGCAACACTTTCTTCAAGTAAAGAAATACTCATTTGTGCTTTTTTGATTGATATAAGATAATTTTTAAGTGTAAGTTCAAGACTGTCTTTAATCATTTCTTCTCTTTCATCTTCATGAGTTTTAGCTAAAAATACAATG
>CAYQLN010000015.1:0-10886 GCA_964418455.1 uncultured Christensenella sp. | reverse complement strand
TGCCAAAGAAGTGGAAAGTAACGTTATATTCGCAACCGCGGTCAGAAACAACGAAGTCCATATCCCTCGCGGAGATTTCGTCGTGCAAAAAAACGACGATTTATACATAATAGGCAAAGAGAGCGATATAATATCGTTCAGTAAAAAAATAAATTTATTCAAACCGAGCGCGAAATCTGTAATCGTAATCGGCGGCGGAAAAATCGCTTATTATTTGAGTAAAAAATTGACCGAGAGCGGCGTCGCCGTAAAAATAATCGAGCAAAACGAAAAGCGGTGTACGGAACTTTCCGCGGAATTAGCAAAAGTTTCCGTTATACTCGGCGACGGTTCGGAGCAAGAATTGTTGGAAGAAGAGGGTGTGAAAACGTTTGACGCGTGCGTTCCGCTTACCGATAAAGACGAACTTAACGTTATGCTTTCTCTTTATGCAAAAGAGCAGGGCGTGGGAAAGGTAATAACAAAGGTAGACAGACCATCCGTTTTAGATATGGTCAGATCCTTGGGATTAGATACCTGTTTATCGCCCAAAACGGTAATAGCAAACCACGTTTTGCGGTTTGCGCGTTCCCGTCAATCTCAAGAAAAAAGCGTGCGTTCGCTGTATAAAATACACGACAAGGCAGAAGCGATAGAGTTTGTGATAAAAGAAGAAAACGGAATAACGGGCGTTCCGTTAAAAGAATTAAAAGTTAAGGGTAACGCCATAATTGCGGGCGTGATTCGCGGAAACGATTTTATAAAACCAGGCGGAGAAACGGTGTTTGCCGTCGGCGATAAAGTTCTTGTGGTAACCAGCATGCAGGGCGTTACGTTGCTCGAACAAATAGTGGGTTAGTATTAAATTAAACAATTATTATGAATTACAAAATGATATTTAACACGCTCGGCAGAGTCGCTGTTATAATAGCCGTGGTGCTTGCGTTTCCGATGACGGTAGGATTTATTTATTCCGAAAGCATTTGGTATGCTTACGCGATACCTATGCTTGCGTTAGCGGTAATCGGAATACCGCTGTCGCTAATCAAAACGGAAGACAAAACCATATACGCAAAAGAAGGTTTCGTGCTCGTATTTCTCGTTTGGCTGATAATCTCTCTCGTAGGCGCGTTGCCGTTTGTCATCAGCGGCAGCATACCGAATTTCGTAGACGCGTTTTTTGAAACCGTTTCCGGGTTTACCACTACGGGAGCGACTGTTTTAAAAGAAGTGGAAAGTTTGCCGAACAGTATTCTTTTTTGGCGTTCTTTCACTCATTTTTTGGGCGGTATGGGAGTTTTGGTGTTCGTTTTGATAATTATTCCGACGAGCGAAGGTTTTATGCACGCTTTTCGCGCGGAATCGCCGGGACCGACCGTCGGAAAATTGGTGGGAAAACTAAAATTCACCGCAAGCATATTATATGCGATATATTTGGTTATGACGCTTATGACGTTTGTAAGCCTGCTGCTTTGCGGTATGCCTGTTTTCGATAGTATATGTCATTCGTTTTCCATTGCGGGAACGGGCGGATTCGGCATCAAAAACAACGGAATAATGTTCTACGACAGCGTTGCCGTGGAAATGGTAGCCGCCGTGTTTATGATTCTTTTCAGCATAAATTTCAGTTTGTTTTATCTTATGCTGATAGGGCATTTCGGCAAAGCGTTTAAAAACGAAGAATTGCGAACGTTTTTAATAATATTATCGGTTTCCGTCGTGCTTATAGCTTTAAACATAAATTCCCTTTGCGACAATTTCGGCGAAGCGTTAAGGCTGTCGTTTTTCCAGGTCGCTTCCGTCAGTTCGACCACGGGCTTTGCCTCTTGCGATTTTAACGCGTGGCCTGCTTTTTCAAAGGGTATATTGCTGATTTTAATGGCGATAGGCGCGTGCGCGGGTTCTACGGGCGGCGGAATAAAAGTGTCGAGAATAGGAATGCTTGCAAAATCGAGTGCGGGGGATTTGAAAAAACTCATTCGTCCGCGTTCGGTCGTTTCCGTTAAATTCGACGGAGAGCCGCTAAATAGCGAAACGATAGTTTCCGTCAGGAACTTTTTTTGGTTGTGGATGGTAATATTCGTTGTAAGCACGTTGCTTATTTCGATAGAAGGTTACGGCGACGTAACGACCAATATATCCGCTTCTATAACTTGTTTGGGAAACGTAGGTCCGGGGCTTAACGAAGTAGGTCCGCTTTATAACTTTTCGGGCTATTCGGCTTTTTCTAAATTGGTTCTTTGCTTTAATATGTTGGCGGGAAGATTGGAAATATTCCCCCTACTCGTGTTTTTTATGCCTAAGACTTGGAAGAAAGTATAGTTCAACGGCTATATACGCGCTCGGCGCAAGTAAAAAATAAATAACGATAACAAACGTCTTTGAAAAAAATCGAAGGCGTTTTTGTTTTACGAAAACAGATCGCAAAGTCGGTTGCATATATTGAAATAGAAAGCCCAAAAAGGAGGAAAAAATGTCATTTTTTTGTAATTTCCAATCCGACAGGTGTCCCGGGCAAATAAGCGGAAACCCGATGAACGGATTGTGTGAAAAAGTTTGTATAGAGGCTAAAAAGGTTTTCGACGCATGTATGCAGCAAAGCCAATTAAACGGGGTAACGTTGACGCTTTCTAACAATAATCCCGTAAGCCCTACATATCCGCTTACCTTTATAAGCGCGAAAAGCACGTCGTCGCAAGGGGTGATAAGCAATTTATTGATAGAACCGCTTGCGGAACGTCAAGGTTCGGCGCGCGTCAAAGCGGATATAACTATACCCTTATCCGTGGCGTATACCGATGCAAGCGGAGTAGAGGGAGTGGCTACCGCTTCTTTGACGGTCAATAAGGACGTTATTTTGAACGTTCCTTCGGCTTCCATAATGCCTTATACGGTAGAGGCGGTAGTATCGCTTATCAGCACGCAAGGCTCGTATTCGGGCGAAAATCAATTTACGATAGACGCTTGCGTTTCGATAATACTAAAAATCGTTATGGAAGTGGAGTTGTTGGTTCCCTCATACGGTTATACCGCCATTCCGCCTTGTCAGGAATATACGCAGGAAGTATGCGCGGGATTCTTCGAACTTCCTATGTATCCCGAATAAACGGAAAATAATTCGACAGCGTTAGAAAATAAATTTTCAAAACAAAACTCGGCTGGAAACCACCCGCGAAAACTCGCAAGTTTTCGTTTGTCGGCTTCGTTTATCAGGCCGAGTTTTATTTTTTTTGCGCGCTTGCGCCTAAAAAGGAGGTTTGTTGCCCTCCTTTTTCATTTTGAGCGACTTTTTGTTTGGCAAAAAAGCGTTAAAGTGCTAAAATGAAAATATGAAGATATACGCGATAAGCGACCTGCACATGTCGACCAATACCCATAAACCTATGGAAGTTTTCGGAGGAAATTGGATAGGATATATGGAAAAAATTCGGGCCGATTGGAAAGAAAAGGTTACCGAAAACGATTTAGTGCTTATCGGCGGCGATATAAGTTGGGCAATGAGTTTGGAAGACGCCGTCGAAGACTTGAAAAGCATAGCCGACCTGCAAGGTAAAAAAATTTTAATAAAAGGCAATCACGACTATTGGTGGAGCGCGATAGGCAAAGTGCGCGACGCTTTGCCCGAAAATTTTTTCGCGCTGCAAAACGACGCGATTAAAATAGGCGACGCGGTTATATGCGGTTCTCGGTTGTGGAGCGTTCCCGGGTCTCCGGATTTCGGCGCGCAAGACGAAAAGATATATTTAAGAGAGGCCGAAAGGCTTAAACTTTCCCTTAAAAACGCAAAAAACCTGCTCGAAGATGGCGATAAACTGATAGCCTTGATACATTATCCGCCTTTCAACGTAAAAAGGGAAAACACTCTTTATACGGACCTTTTCGAAGAGTATAACGTAAACGCCGTTATATACGGGCATTTGCACGGGAAATCGGTGAGAGCGGATAAATCGGTGGAAAAAAACGGAATTAAATATCTTTTGACAAGTTGCGATCAAGTTAACAATAAACTCGTTGAGGTGATTTTATAATGGAAAACACGGCTACTGAAACGGAACTCGAACCCGTTCAAAAAAAAGAAAACAAAGCGGTTCGATATTTCAAATCGCTGCCCAAGCGATATTTTATAACGGCTTTTTCCGGAATGGCGCAAGGGCTTTTCGTAACGCTTATCGCAGGCACGATTTTGGCAATGATTGCGGGGTGGATAGGCGATAATTATTTAGGGAACACCCTTAAATATATATCTAATATCGCAAAAACCCTTATGGGTGCGGGGATAGGCGTCGGCATTGCTCACGCGCTCAAAAAAAATAAATTGCTCGTGTTTTCCGCGGCGGTTGCGGGAATGGTGGGCGCGTTTGCGGATAAACTGTTATTCGGTTCTTTTATGGGCGGAATGTTTCCAAAAGTAGAAGCCGCGTTTACTTCTTTATCGTTGGGAACGCCGGGCAATCCGATAGGGGCGTACGTAGTAACGATGCTGGTTGTGGAACTTGTGGAACTTTATGCGGGAAAGACCAAATTAGATATTATTTTAATTCCTATGGGAACGCTTGTAATATCCTTTTCGGGATTGTTTTTGGCGGCGCCGTTTATTTGGCTCGTAGACCAACTCGGCGTTTTGATCGCGCTTGCTACAAAAGCAACGCCGTTCTTTATGGGAATAATTGTTTCCGTGATAATGGGAATAGTTTTGACTATGCCAACTTCTTCCGCGGCGATATGGGTTGCGGTGGCAAGCCCCGTGATAACGGGTTTTAAAGACGGAACCGTTTCTTTGGAAATATACGAAGCAATGCTGTTAGCGGGCGGAGCGGCAACGGTCGGATGCGCTTGCCATATGGTCGGTTTTGCCGTCGCTTCTTATAGAGAAAATAAGTTGGGCGGACTGATTGCTCAAGGATTGGGAACGAGTATGTTGCAAATTCCTAATATTATGAAAAAGCCCGTTATAATGTTGCCGATGATAATATCAAGCGCGATATTGGGTCCGCTTTCCACGTGCGTATTCGGGCTGAAATGCGGCGCTTCGGGCGGCGGAATGGGTACGAGCGGTTTAGTAGGTGTGTTCGACTTGTTCGAATACACTACTACGGACTTCTTCGGAGTTTTGGGCATAATTTTGCTTATGGTGGTTTTGCCCGCGATACTCAATATAATTATAAGCGAATTTATGAGAAAGAAAGGTTGGATAAAGTTCGGGGATATGAAACTTCCCGAATAACGTAAAATATCTACGAAATTTTTTTGAGCGACTTATTAACGGTCGCTCTTTTTTTTGCGGTAAGCGCGATAAAACTTATATTTTACAACCTTTAAAGATGTAATACTAAAATTAAAAAATCCGTCATAGAATATAAAAGAAAAAAAGGGGGAAAAATATGCAAGAAACGCAACGCGACGAAAAATTGCTTTTAGAAGACAGAAAACGCCTTTCGATGACGGGAGTGGAAACGGTCGACGGGTTCGGCGAAACCGTTCTTAAACTCACCGTGCAAAAAAACAAAGTGGAAATAAAAGGAGAGAACATAAAAATAACTTCTTTTAACAAGTCGAGCGGAACTTTGCTTGCCGAAGGAACTTTCAACGAAATACGTTATAACTATAAAAAACCGCCGTTGATAAAAAGGATTTTCAAATAGTGTTCGTATCGAGCGGTCAAGCGACGTGTTTTATTGCCTGCGTGGCTTTCGGCGGCGTTTTCGGAATACTTTTTTCCGCTTTTTCCGCGGCGAAATTTTTGTGCGGGAAAAAGTTTATCGCGTCGTTTTTTTTCGACGTTATATATTTCGTCGCGCTTGCGATAGGGTTCGTGGCTTTCGGTAGCGCGATAGGCTTGCCGTCCGTGAGGTTATATATGATAATCGGCGTGTTTTTCGGGCTTTTCTTATACCTTAAAAGTTTTCATATAATACTTGCAAAACTCGGCGAAAGGCTGTATAATAAAATAAATCATTATATAAGCGGTTTAAGGAAGCGGATAAATGACGGAAAAGAAGTTCAAAAACTTAATCGTCGCAGGCACGGTCGGGGCGATATTGCTTCTCGTGATATTGCTGTCGATAATGCTGTTTCAAATAATCAGCATAAGCGTGGAAAAGCGAAACCTCGCCGAACTCGAAGAGCAAATAGCGATATATAACCAACTAATCGAAACGGGCGAAGATACGGTAGAGGCTCGTTCGTCGCGCTGGTGGATAATAGAGAGGGCAAGGGAACTCGGCTATGTTTTCGACGGAGATAAATTGCTCGGCAAATAATATGCGTTGTAAATACGGAGTTATAGACGTAGGTTCCAATTCCGTTCGGCTTATGCTTTCCGACGGAGCGAGAACGCTTAATAAAGAGAACGAAGTAACCGCGCTTGCGCAAGGTCAAGGCGAGGATTCTATGCTGAAAAAGGAAGCGATAGAACGAACCGCCTTGGCTGTTTTTAATTTTTACCGTTCGGCGCGGCGATTCGGCGCGGAAGAAATATACGCTTTCGCCACCGCGAGCGCAAGAAAAGCGAAGAATAAAAAGCAGTTAACCGACCGTATAGAAGAGTTAACGGGATTGCGCGTGCAAATAATCGGCGGCGAAGAAGAAGCGTTTCTCGGCGCAACGGGCGCGCTGGGCGACGAAAAAAACGGCGCCGTTATCGACGTCGGCGGAGCGAGTACCGAACTTACCGTTCGCATAAACAATGAAATCGTATACTCTAAAAGCGTCGATATAGGCGCGGTGTTTTTGACCGAACTTTTCGGACAGGACAGATCGCGCGTTAAAGAGTTCGTGGATAAAAAACTCACCGATTTTAACGACGCGCCTAAAATTTTAGGCAGCGTGTTCGGCATAGGCGGAACGGCGACGAGCGTCGCTGCGATATTGCAACGTTTAGAACCTTACGACGCTACCAAAACTCACGGTTTTGTTTTTGAAACGGAACGACTCGAAAGTCTTGTTTGCGAGTTATACGATATGAGCGTTGAAGACAGAGCGAAACTGAAAGGATTGCAAAAAAAGCGCGCTGAAATTATAGCCAACGGAGCGGAAATACTTTTATCCGTGCTGAAAAAAATCGAGTCGGATAGCATTAAAGTCAGCGAGAGCGATAACTTAGAAGGATATTTAATCGAAAAACTAAAAGGCGATAAGCCTTCGGGAGATATAAATGAGCAGAAAATGGAATATAATCAATAACGCGGTATCGCTTGTAGCGACAATGTGCTTGGTAGTGCTTGCCGCTACCGTTCGTAAAGATTCTTATAGCGGCGATATGGCCGGGTATATCGCTTTATATTTAGCGGGCGCGGTAGTTTGGGGTTTTATAAATACCGTCGTTCACGAAGCGGGTCATATAATTTCCGGCGAGGCGAACGGTTTCGCCTTTTATTCGGTAACCGTTTGGTTTTTTCATATAAAAAAAGAAAACGGCAAGTTGTCGTTCGGATTTAACATGATAGGCGGAGAAGCGGGATATACCGAGATGATACCCACAAAAAAAGAAAACGTGGGAAAGTCGTATAAAAAAATGACTCTCGGCGGTATAAACGCTTCGCTGATCGCTTCGGTTTTGTCGATATTCCCGATTATTTTTTGTAAGTATATATCCGTAAATCTCTATGCGTTTTTGGCTATGAGTTTTCCCGTGTCGGTATATTTTTTCCTGAATTCCGTTTTGCCGATGGAAAGCGAAGGGGTTAAAAACGACGGTGCAGTCGCGCTTTCTTTCCACCGCAAGGAAGATACCGCGCTCGTGCAAGAAAGCGTTTTAACGGCGCAAGCAGAACTTTACGTCGGCGTTTTGCCAAAAGATTTAGATAAAGAGTTGCTTTTCGATCTTCCGCAACTTCCCGAAGACGACCTTAATTTTATCGCTTTGCTCGATTTAAGATACGCTTATTATCTCGACGGCGGAAATTTTGAAGAGGCGGTCAAGGTAAACGAACGCTTGTGCGATATAGCGCAATATATCCCGAAACCCTATAAGTTCCCGATTTTGGCGGAAAGTTTATACGTGAGTTGCGCGATAAAAAAAGACGAAGAAAAAGCGGAAGAAACGCTTTACGAATTGGATAAGTATATAAACAACGTGAACACCGCTCAGAACGTAAGGGTAAAACTCGCTTATCTTATGGAAATCAGGGGAGAGAAAACCGAGTTGGAAATGTTTTTCGATAAATTCGAAAGAGAGTGTGCGAAACTGCCCTTAAAAGGCAACGCGGAGTATGAAAGAAGGCTTGTCGCTCCGCTTAAAGAAAAGGCTGTTTTTATAGATGAAACGCCCGATAGCGACCTTTCTTCCGAACAAACGGAATAAAAATTAAAAACGTTAAAATAAAAAAACCGCGCGCCTCGAAAAAGATTTTTTCGAGGCGCGCGGTTTTTGCGCGGCGTTTTATCCGATATATTCCAAATCGCTGTAACATTTAGGACAAATTCTTTTTGTGTTTTTGGCGCAATTTCCGCAGATAATTATTCCGCAATTAGGACATTGCAGCATATTTCCGTCTTCGATTTCTTTATTGCAAGTATAGCATTTGCTCATTTAATCACCTATAAAACAGTTATTACGCCATTAGTATTTTTCTAATCCGAAAAAAATATTCTCTAAACGCCTAAAAAATCGCCCTTAAAACTATAAATAGTTTTAATTGTGTGAAAATAGACTTGTTTTCGCCGAGAAAATATGATATAATTTAACCAAAATAAAAATTAAAATTTTCGGGTGTAAAATGGAAGAAAAGAAAGTAAACGGAAATTACGGAGAATCGCAAATTCAAGTCCTCGAAGGGTTGGACCCCGTTCGCAAAAGACCGGGTATGTACATCGGCTCGACGGACGCGAGGGGGCTTCATCACTTGGTTCAGGAAATAGTCGATAACTCTATCGACGAGGCTAATAACGGCTTTTGCGACACTATAACCGTTCAAATAAACGCAGACGGTTCTTGCACCGTGAAAGATAACGGAAGAGGAATACCGACCGCGATACACCATACCGAAGGCGTTTCCGCCGTGGAAGTCGTTTTGACAAAACTTCACGCGGGCGGCAAGTTCGGCGGCGGAGGCTATAAAATTTCCGGCGGGTTGCACGGCGTGGGTCTGTCGGTCGTAAACGCGCTGAGCGAATGGCTGGAAGTAGAAGTTTATCAAAACGGCAAAAAACATAAACAAGTGTATAATCGCGGTATTCCGCAAACCTCTTTGCAAGTAGTAGGCGAAGCGGATTTCACGGGAACGTGGGTAACGTTTATGCCGGATTCGGAAATTTTCGAAACCACCGATTTTAATTACGACAATATCAAAAAACGTTTAAGGGAACTCGCATATCTCAACAAAGGTTTAACCATTAAAATGGAAGATAAGCGCGCGGACAGAGAACAAAAAGACGAGTTTTGTTACGAGGGCGGTATAGCGCATTTCGTAGAGGACCTTTCTAAAAACAAAACCCCGCTCTTCCCGAAACCCGTTTATTTCGACGTTTTCTACGGGGATAACGAAGTGGAGATAGCCCTTCAATATACCGATACGTATAACGAAGTGATATATGCGTTCGCCAATAACATCAACACCGAAGAGGGCGGAACTCATTTAGAAGGCTTTAAGGCTTCTCTCACGAAAATCATAAACGATTTCGGAAAAAAACTAAACGTCTTTAAGGGCGACGAAAAGGTTAGCAGCGACGACGTGAGAGAAGGTATCGTAGCGGTCGTTTCGGTAAAACTGACCGAACCGCAGTTCGAGGGGCAAACAAAAACAAAACTCGGCAACAGCGAAATAAGAACGCAAGTAACAAAGGCTATGAACGAGCATTTCGGAACTTTCTTGGAAGAAAATCCCGATAAGGCGAGGGAAATACTTCTAAAATGCCTGACCGCTCAGCGCGCGAGGGAAGCGGCGAGATTGGCAAGGGAAAGCACCAGAAGAAAAGGCGCGTTGGAAAGCACCACTCTTCCGGGCAAACTTGCGGACTGCTCGGAAAAAGACCCGTCGCTTTGCGAAATATTCATAGTCGAAGGCGATTCCGCGGGCGGCAGCGCGAAGTCGGGCAGAGACAGGCGTTTTCAGGCGATACTCCCGCTGCGCGGTAAAATACTCAACGTAGAAAAAGCAAGGATAAACCGCATACTCGAAAACGCGGAAATTAAAGCGATGATAACCGCTTTCGGCGCCGGAATGAAAGACGATTTCGACGAAAGCAAACTCCGTTACGACCGCATAATCTGTATGACCGACGCCGACGTAGACGGAAGCCATATAAGAATTTTGCTTTTAACCTTCTTTTTCAGGTTTATGCGTCCTTTGGTGGAAAAAGGGCACGTGTATATAGCGCAACCGCCGCTTTACAAGGCGACCAAAAACAAGGTCGATAAATATCTTTATAGCGACAAAGAACTCGAAGACTATTTGGCGGAAGTCGGAAAATGCGACGTTCAACGATATAAAGGTTTGGGAGAAATGGACCCCGTCCAATTATGGGACACCACGATGAACCCCGAAACGAGAACCTTGCTGCGCGTAACGATGGAAGACGCGGTCGCCGCAGACGAAACGTTTACCGCGCTTATGGGCGAAGAACCGGAAGTCAGAAGAGAGTTTATCGAAAAGAACGCTAAACTCGTTACAAACCTCGATATATAAAAAACGGAGAAAGAAAAAATGTCAAAAAAAGAATCTCTTGCCGCTTTGGGGGCTGAATTCAAATCTACGCTGGAAAAAACAAAACTTATTAACGTAGAAGTTAATAACGAAGTAAAAAAATCGTTTATCGCATACGCTATGGCGGTCAACGTTTCCCGCGCTATACCCGACGTAAGGGACGGTATGAAGCCCGTTCACAGGCGTATACTCTACGCTATGCACGATATGGGATTGACGTAGGATAAAGGCTATAAAAAGGGCGCGAAAACCGTCGGGGAAGTT
>CAYQLN010000014.1:5015-11569 GCA_964418455.1 uncultured Christensenella sp. | reverse complement strand
GAGATCCACCCCGCCATCTTTATCTATAAAAACCGTAAGTTCGGGATTTTTGCCCTGCTTAAACTCCACGTCTATTACTTCGATACCGAGGGGCGAGGCTATATTTTGCAAAAAAGTTTTCAGTTCGCCCAAATCTTTTATCTTCATATACTCTCCATAAAAAACAATGAGAACGGAAAACCGTTCTCATACGTTAAGCACAATATGAACTGTTATTATATTAACATATAATAAACTTCTTTGCAAGTATTTTTTTGCATTTTTTACCTTTTTTGCAAAACTCGGCGAAAAAGTATGCCGATTTTTGGAACAAAACGCCGATTCAACCTTTTTATCGGTCAGAATATTTTATCTTCATAAGTTCCACGAATATTTCCGCCGTGGCGTAGGCGTCGCTGAGCGCGCGATGGTGACGAAAAATAACGCCGAATTTTTCCGCAAGAGTATGCAAATCGTGGTTCCTTAAAGAGGGCAGGCATTTTCTTGCGAGTTCGAGAGTATCCAATACTTTATTGTTCACGTCGAATTCTTCCATTCCCGCAAAACGCTTTATGAATTTAACGTCGAATTCCGCGTTATGAGCGACTATGGTCGCGCCCGATATAAACTTCATAAAATCGGGAATAACGGCGCTGATTTTCGGGGAGTTTTTAACCATATCTTCGTCTATGCCCGTGAGTTTGGTTATTTCGGGCGTTATGGGATAATCGGGTTTTACAAGCGTGGTCCATTGCTCCGTTTGTTTGCCGTTAACGAGTTTCACCGCGCCTATTTCCGTTATTCCGTTGTTCATAAGGTCTAAGCCTGTGGTTTCGATATCGAAGACCACGAAAACTTCTTCCGTGAGTTCTTTCGGAAGCCGCGCGCCCGCTTCGAAAAAAGTTTCGTTTCTAACGATTTCCGCTTTTTCCGGAAAAACGAGTTTATACTCTCTCGGCGCGCCGGATTTGAATTTTCCCTCCTTAACGAAATCTTCGGGGAAAGTGCACGCGTTTATTTTATCTATGGTAAAGGATTTTCTTCCGTTGTATTCGCCTATGCTGCCTCTCGCTATAATCGCGTCGCCCTCTTTCAACAAACGGATTTTTTCGCACGTATTCTTTTTGGAAAAATAAACGCCGCCGATTTTACCCGTGGTATCGTCTAATCGAATAATGAAAAAGGGTTTGCCCGTTTTGGTTTGTCGCTCGGTAATTTCCGTTATTTTGCCGCAAACAGTAACGCTTCCGTCGGTAGCGTCTTCTATATAAAAAGCCACCGTTCCCATCGTCAAGTCGTCGATGACGACGGGGTCTTTCACTCTAATGGTTCTGCGTTGAATTTTTTCTAATTCGCTTTCAAAAACGTCTTGCGAGGTTAAATCCACGATTTCCTCTTCCTGCTTGGTTTCGGTATCTCCGATAAATTCCGCGCAAAATTTGGTTGCGAGATAGTCGTTCAGTTTTAATAAGACCGCGTTTTTTTGTACGTATTCCGCGTTGACGGCGGAAAGACGAACTACGTATTTCACCTCGTCGCCGCTGACGGAAGAACGCACGTCGCTTTCTTTCAAAAAAATGCCGATGGAGGGATAACTTCTTTTTAAATACTCGTATATTTCGTGGTTAACCAACTCGTCGTTGCTCACTATTTTTTGAACGGTTACTGATACCGATTTAAAAGCGGGCGAGGTAATTTTTTCCGCCTCGTCGAGAATTTTAGACTGCAACTCTTCGTCTATTACAGCGTCGCAAATAAAATAATATTTCAACGAATAATCTTTCCTGTCTATCTCGATATTGGAAAGTCTTATTCTTTTGAGGCGTTCGTCTATGCTCCTTATATCCGCAATGAATTCCTCTTTTGTTTTTACAGTAAACATTTATCAATTTCCTCGAAAAATCTTTTTTTTGCGGAATCGGAATCGAGCGTAGCGATTATTTTGCCTTTACGGAATATAACGCATTTACCCTTTCCTCCCGCAATACCGAGGTCGGCGTCCGCGCCCTCTCCCGGTCCGTTTACCACACAGCCCATAACGGCGATTTTAAAATTTTTTCTGACATCCTTAACGTATTCGGTTACCTTGCCGGCAAACGCCATACAATCCCACTCGCAACGACCGCACGTCGGGCACGCGACGACGTCTACCGAATCTTCGGTAAGTTGCAAACAAGCAAGCAGTTTTTTCGCGCAAATAACCTCTCTGACGGGCGCGGCGGACAAACTTACCCTGATCGTATCGCCTATTCCTTTAAGCAACAACGCGCCTATGCCGACGGAGTTTTTTATTATTCCTCCGTATTCCGTTCCCGCTTCGGTTACCCCCAAGTGCAACGGATAATCCGTTCTCGCCGCGATATATTCGTTGGCTTTAACCGTTAACGGCACGCTTGACGCCTTGACGGAAATCACTATGTCTTTCACTCCGTATTTTTCCAAATACCCGACGTTTTTAAGCGCGCTTTCTCCGAGAGAAATTTCGTTCTTGCCGTATTTTTTCAAAAACTCTTTTTCCACGCTGCCCGTATTCGACCCGACTCTGA
Organism: uncultured Christensenella sp.; assembly: GCA_964418455.1. GTDB lineage: Bacteria > Bacillota > Clostridia > Christensenellales > Borkfalkiaceae > UBA1259. The sequence goes on along the minus strand of CAYQLN010000014.1, from coordinate 9,044 downwards.
CGGATATTCCGCGTTCCTTCAACGCGCTCGCCACCTCTTTAACGTTCGCTTCTCCGCCGATATTGCCGGGGTTTATGCGAATTTTATCCGCGCCGCACTCTATGGCTTTAATCGCAAGTTTATAGTCGAAATGTATATCCGCCACGAGCGGTATTTTTATTTGCTTTTTTATTTCTTTAATAGCGATTGCGTCTTGTTCGTCGAGCACGGAAAATCTTATTACGTCGCACCCCGCTTTTTCGAGTTCGAGCGTTTGTTCTATCGCCGCTTTTACTTCTTTTAATCGCAAGGTAGACATCGATTGAACCGCTATTCGATTACCGCCGCCGATATTTATATTGCCTATTTTAACCGTTTTGCTCATAAAAATCGCCTTCCACTTTTCGTTTGTTCTAATATATTATGATATCACGATTTCTTTTATAAGTAAAGATTTTTTTATATAACGAATTTCTTTGCGTTTAAAACAAAAAAACCCGTTTCGGGTTTTTTTGGCAATTTTTTTAGTTAAGAACTCGCAACGGTTTTATAGTGAGCGAGCAACATTTCGTGATAATCTTCTAAATACATCGTCATAGCGGAATCTTTGGATATATCTTTATACGCTTCCGCCGCGCCGATAGTATCGTAATAGGATTTTAAAACGTTTATAACGTCGGGATAATATCCTATGTTTATCAATTCGTCTTTGCTTAACGGCTCGGAACGAATTTCCATATATCTTAATAGTTGCGACGCTTTCGCTTGGTCTACGTAATTGGAATACTTAACGTTTTTCTCTTCCACTCCGTTATTGTATTTTACTATTTCCCTTATCCGCTCCTCTTCTTTCTCTTTGAGTTCCGCGAACTTCGCTTGGATTTCCGATCGGTGCAAAGCCGAATAATATTCTTCCGCGCAAGACGCTTGTTCTTCGAGCCTTGCCAATTCGGAATTAAGTTCTTTTGTCCTTTGCTCTTTTTGAGCAGTCAATTCCGAAATCGAAGAACTTAGCCCGGCGTACAATTCGGAAATTCTTTCGGAATACGCGTCGGTATTTATAATTCCGTTTCTTGCCGCCGTAATTTTATATTCTTCCACCTCGGAAGCGCATTTCTCTTTCGCTTCTTTTTCGGCTTGCTCGTATTTTTCTTCTACGGAACAAAGTTCTTCTTTCGTCTTTTCTATATTTTCGTTCAACTTTTCCTTTCTTTCGAATATCTCGCGCGAGTGCTCGCCGGAAAGTAGTTCCGTCGCTTCCGAAAGCAACTCTTCGTCGCTCTTTTTTTTCAGCGGCAATTTTTCAAGATCTATTTTTTTTAATTCGTCGGGATAAAATTCCTGTTTTTTTACCCTGTAAAACAAAAAAATCTCGTGCAGTATATTCATCAATTCCTCGTGATTAGTCGGTGTTCCCCAATCCATTGTTTTTCTCCTTATTCGGTATATTTAAATTTTATATCCGCAACCCAAACGAAAGGATTAAGATGAAAATTAAAGGAAAAATATTCGGAAAAAATATTCGGCTCGAAATAATTATCTCCTTCCGTAATCGCATATTCCTTTTTCCCGAAATCCCCCTCTGCCGAAAAAACGCCGCTACCCGACGAATAAAAATACGCCGCAGTCAAATGCGATTTGCGTTTTCCTTTTATGAATTTTATCTTTCTCGTTTGCAAATATCCCTCGCTTGCGTTTTTTTCCAACCGATACAACTCTCCGTTTTCAAGATTTAAAACGTTGCCGTTTTTCGACAAAGAACAATTCCTTAAACTTACGAAAGCAACGTTTCCGCTTCTGAATTCGTATAAATATCCTTTGCCCTCCGCCGTTTTGAAAAGTATTTTTCCCTCGAAAGCAGCCGTTTCGGATACCGCTCGAATATCGTCCGCTATTTTGCAAATTTCCACGGGTTTTTGTTTATATTCATATAAATATCCGTCCTTCAAAAAGTATACGGAGTTCTCGTATTTAATCACCGAACCTCGGATTATTTCGCCGTCGAACGTATATTCCGATTTTAATTTTACGTCGGTTAAAGAAGTGCCGATAGAAAACGAATGAATACTTTTAGAGCATATTACCTTCACAAGATCGCCGTTTTTTATAACCGATAAAGGATACCCGAAAGTTCTATCGAAAATCATCGAATAAACTCTTGCCGCATTTTCCGTTCCCGATATATCCGCCGCGTTAGCGTAATACAAAACGTCGCCGTCCGCAACGTAGATTATGCCGTCTATGACCGCATAATATTGCCCGTTCGGCACAGAAAAAATTTGCGCAAAATCGTCGAGCGAATAAAACGTTCCGTTATCGACGGCGAACAAATCGTTTTTGCCGACGACGGAAAAAGTTTGTATGTCGGGAGCGCGATCGAAACTTAACATTCCCTCCCTTTTTAAGCCGTTTTCGCTCGCGCGGTAAAGATATTTATCTTTGCAATACACGAACGACTCTTCGCCTGCAAAATAAATTTTTATCGGCTCGGTCGCCGTTTCCAATCTCCCTATTTTTTTTAGCCCGAACCCGTCGTCCGCTCCGCCCTCCTTAAAAATCCTGTTCGATATTATATCGACGTCGCTTTTCGTCAACGCATATTCTTTTTCCGCGACAGAAGGCGAACTGAAATTATAAACGTTCATCAAGCCCATCTCCTTCTCGCCGATAAAAAACTTTTCGGGCAGGTAAGTTTCGCAACGGAATCCGCATATCTTTTCCGCCAACAAACGCTCTCTTCGAAATTACGCTCTATAAGGCATATTTCCGCCGCCGCGCCGTATGCGAGTATTCTTGCCGAAACGGGTTTAGAAAACTCCGCGCTATCGTTTAAATCGTAATTCGGAGGTAAAAATTTATATGTAACGACCGCGGGATCGGCGGACGTTTTAAGATATTCCGCACTAAATTCGTATCCCGCTTCTCTGCCGTCCGCGTCGGTTACCGAAAGGATTTCCAAAGCCGATTCGCTAAACCTCGAATAATATACTTTTCCGTTCTCGGCGGAAAGTTTTTCCGTTTTTATCATCGGGACAAAGGAATCCGCAAGTTCGTTTATTACTAAATTCACCGAGCGAACCATCAAGTCTACTTGTTCCATAGCGTCGCCGGAAATTTCGGTATTGCCTTCGAGATATTCTATAACGTTCTCTCTTGCAAGGTACGTCGCCGTACATTTAACAATATCGCTGATTTTCATTTTTTTCTCCTTTTATAAAAATTGCCGAGTTTAATCTCTTAAACTCGGCAAACCTTTTGCTATGCTTCGGTAATACCCGATATGACGCCTTGACCGATCGGTCTTGCGCAAATAAGGTCGGCGTATTTAACCAACGTCGCCGTATAAACGGGTTTCCCCGCGACTTGTCTGAGAACCGAACCGTCTTCGCCTTCCAACCATTGCCAATCGCAAAGTTGGCACAAAGTGAAGTCTTCGGTATTGAGCAAATACATAGTTCCTTCGGGACAAAATCTGTCCGCTACGATAGGAATTCCGTTATAGGTCATCGCTTTATATCCGCCCGACAAAACTTCCACGTCTATATTGCGTTTGTTTTCGGCAAATAATTTTTGAAGCGCGCGGCGAACTCCCCACGAACAAATAATAAAGTTAACCGCTCCGCCGGACTGTTCTTCTATGCTGTCGAGCGCGGTTTGAATATCGAGTTCGGTTATCTCCCCCGAAATTTCCTTTTTATAAGGATTCAACCAACCGTGAGCGGTTTTGCTCAATCCGTAGATTTGGTCGTCGTCGCCGAAAATCGCTTTCAATCCCGTTAGTTCGTTTTTATAAGAGCCTTGAACGGTTATAACGTCGTTTTCTTCCGCTGCCGAAACCGAACCGCTAAGCGTTACGGTTTTGTTTTTTCTGTCTACGGAAACTATTCTTTTCGCTCCGCAACCGCTTACTATTTCGCCGCTTGCGTTTCTAACGTCTATAACCATTCCTTCGATTACGTTTTTAACGCTGTCGAGAACCGCCGAGTTTTCCGTTACGGAAACGATTTTTGCAAGTTCGCCCGAACCGTCGCCGAAAAGCATTCTCGCGAA
>CAYQLN010000014.1:0-5005 GCA_964418455.1 uncultured Christensenella sp. | reverse complement strand
GTTAAATCCGCTGGCTTTCAAAAGCCCTTCCATTTCCGCGTTTAACAAACTTACGAACGCGCCCGAATTGTTTTCGCTGGCGCGAACCGCTTTGTCGCTGATTTCGATGGTTCCGTATAAGTTTTTCAAAGTAAGCACGAACTGCTCGTAATTGTTTCCCGTCGCTTCGGGAAGATCGCCGTCTTCCGTGCCCGCGCCTATACCGCCGTTTAAACCGTATACCGCAAGTTTGCGAATTTCCTTTCCCCAAACGTCGTCGACGCTGTGTTTAATTGCCGAAAGAAAAGGATTTACTTCCGTGTTAAGTTGTTCCGCCACAACGTCTAAATACAACGTTTTAAGCGCTTTGTCTGCATTCGTTAAAGTTACTGCCATGTTTTTCCCTCTTTATTTTTTTAATAATTCTTTCGCGAGCATTCCCGCTTCGGCAATGCTCTTCGGCTTTTCGGACGGCGTTTTTATGCGAACGCCGCCGCTTTCCATTACTATTGCTTTTTGCTTTCCTTCGAGTAGCCCTTTAAGGTAATCTTTAATAATTTGCTCTCTATTTAAAATATTCTCCGTTCGGGTTATACTCTCTTTCTCCCCCGTTTCGGTAACGGCAACGCCGTTATTATCGAAAGCGGCTTTTCCCTCCAACTCTTTTATTCGCTGACAGCGTTTGGTAAACTCAGCCTGTAAAGAGTTATACGCGCCAAGTAATGCGGATACGTCCTTAAACTTCCCCAATGAGATTTCCGTTTCCGTTTCGCCCGATTTACTTTCCGTCGCTACGGCTTGCGAATCAACTTCCATTTGTTCACCGATTTGTTTTTCCATTACTTTTCCCCCGTTATTATTTTTCAATGTTTTTAATATCGTTTAATCTTTTTTTATGTTCCGCCACGTGCGTGAAAAATCTGTTCTTTTCCTCGTCGTCGAGTTCGTCGTATTCGCTGAGATAGTATCTCACGTGTTCGTCGATATGTATGCCGTGGTCGTCTATTTCGTCGACTTTTTGTTCGCTTTTTCTTATCAGTTCGTTTTCGGTTTGCGCCTTTTCTTCGTGAAGTCGGGAAAGCCCTTTCTGATAGTCCAAATCCTTATATCCCAAAAGCGACAAAAGTTTTTCTTTCGTACCCGAACGAAGTTTCCCGTCTTCGTCGAACAGCAACCCGCTTTCGTATAGTTTGAAAAGCATTTCCTTTTGCTGGTTAGGCGTGGAAGAAAGTTCGTTTTCGCTTTCCAAATAAACGTCGTCGGCAAGAGCGACCGATTTATCCGCGTATACTATTTTCGTTTTGCCGAACGAATCTTTAAACTTTACGGGACGATATCCCGAAATAAATTGCGCGTATAACCTCAGCGTATGCCTTGCTATTTCCAAATAACAATTTCGTATGGTTTCCGCGTTCATCACAAGTCGCTCGTTGTCCTGTTCCACAAGCAGTTCGAGCGCCGAACCGCTGGACAAGTTAGCGTTGTTCGACGCAGTGGAAACTTCGCTCACTCCGCTTATGGAAACGAATTCGTTCAAAAGCCTTTCTTCTTCCGAATCGAAGTCGGGCGGCATAACGGTTTCTTCCATCATTTCGGGCGCTTTGCTGCCTTGCCTATAAACCAAAACTTTGCCCGGCATCAACCCCTCTTCCGCTAAATCGTCCACGTCGAGCGCGCCGTCTTCCACCGTCATAACGCCCGAACAAAGTCTGTTCAAAAATTCGTGTTTACGATTTTTAACCGCGTTGAACGCTCGTTGAACGGGTATCATTCTTTCCACGACGCTCGCACCGAAAAAGCCTCCCGCGACAGGCAAGGATTCCTGTTTGACGAACGGAAAAGTTCTCGCTCCGTTTTCTCCGTTAAAATAAGGCAATTCTCCGTAAAACAATACCTTATCCCCCGTTACCGTTATAAGCCTGCCGTTCGGAAATTCCAAACTCGGCGCTTCGTAGCGTTCTATCACGACTACCGCGTTGTGTACCTTGCGTTCCTCTTCTTTTCCGTTTGCGTTCTTTTTGACGGGAGTCAGTCCGAAAACGTCTACGTCGCTTCCTATAAGCGTTATTCCGTAGCGTTCTTTAATGACGGAAACGTCTATCGCTTTAACGTGCAATATGCTTTTGCAATCGCTAATTTTTTCCGCATACAGGTTATCGGGAAAAATCTCGAACGGCGAAACTACCGATATATCCACTTCTCCCTCGTAAACGGATGCGCCGTCCATCACGCCCATTTTGTTTCCGCCTTGATTGTTCCACACCACTTTATAAAACGCCGTTCCGCACGTTTCGCTCCAAGTCGTCGCGCGACGAACCGTTTCGTTTACTCCGCAGGTTTTAAATGCGTTGGAAACGAGTTTTTCGGCGATGTTCGCGTTAGACACGTCGTCGTCATCGTTGGATTTCGGGCGGACGTATATTTCGGGATGCACCCGCGAAAGACGGGCAAGTCGCGTTTCCATTATCGGAGAAAGGTGATTAAACGCTTCCCTCGACTGCCAAAAATATTCTTTGTCTTCCTGTTCTACCTCTCCCGAACGACCTATCCTGCAATATTGATTGCCGTTGACGAAATTCAAATTAAGTTCCCATTGCCTTTCCAAAAGCGCGCGCTCTTTTCTTCGCCTTTCAAAATCCTCCGTAACCGATTGTGCCAACTCTTTATAAAATTTTTCCTTGGCTTTTTGCTCCGATGCCGCGCTCGATTTTTTTTCGTTTTGCATTTTTCTCCTTTTAGTCGCTCAAACATTCTTTAAGCAACTTTAATAATCTGTTTTTTTCACGTTCCAACTCTTCGTCGGTCATATCGTTTAATTCGGGCGATTTCGCGTCCAAAAGCATTTTGAGCGCGGTTACGTCCGGCGGAACGCTCTTTCTCGTAACCTTTTTTTTGGACAACGCTATCTCTCCGTCCTCTTTCATAGCATACTCTTCCACCGTTTCCTCGGCGGTAAACCCTAACGCCTTCTTTTTAAGCGCGCGGTTAATTTCTTCCGTTTCGGTTTTCGGTTTATCTTCTTTTTTTCTCATTTCCGATTTTCCTAAAAAGTCTTTCCTTGTCTTTTTGAATAGCCGTTTTTACTTGCGGCTTCGCCTCTAAATTCGGCTTCGTCATAACGTAGTATCGCAATTCGTCTAACGAATGGTCGTCTTTTTTTACGGGCGCGTCGCCGCCGCCCCAAAAATATCCTTTCAACTCCCTTATGAGATTGACGCAGTTTTTGAATATATATATCTTCGGCAATCCGTCCGTTTTGTTGAAATACCTTTTAACCCGTTGAATCCCGCTGAACAAATCTTTGTTGACCTTAGGATTGACGAGTATTCCGCATTCGTAAAACAATTCGCTAACGCTTTTTACCGACGACAAAGTTTTTTGATTTGCCGCGCTGTCTATAAGCGCCTCTATCCTGCCTTTGCCGTCTTTTTTCCAATCGAGCGCGGCGGATATTTCCTTAATTTTAGACGAGTGATAATAAACGTCTTTTCCCGCTTCGTAATGCTCGGCGACGACGTATATATTATCGTCGTAATCGACCGCGTACCAATGCGCCGAAAGCGGATTGTTAAGCCCCGGGTCGATGGATACTCGATCTTGCCATTCTTTCGGAACGGGAAACGGCTCTATCACGTGATAGTTTTCGTCGAATTCCGAATACACAAGCCCCGTTCCCGAACGAAATCTACCGAACCTTCTGCTCTCTAATTGGTCGGCGGAAAGCGTTTTCGAATAGTTATCTATTTCTTCCTTATTCAAAAACGGATTGTCCCCCCATTCCATAAATTCGCACCAAACTTCTTCGGAACGCTTTTCGTTAAGGTATATTTCGTCGTAAATAAAAGTCAGCCCTTTAAGCGGAGTCATCGTTCCGAATATATCTCCGCGCTTGTCTAAAACCCTCATTCGACATTCGTCGTATATGTCTTTCGGCGGTTCTTCGTCGAACCAAACGTAGTCCAGCGAACTGCCCTGAAATTTTTCTCTGCCTTGATCGCACGATTTAAATCCTATCACGCTTATTCCGCCGAAAACGTTTCTGACCCGAATTTGGTCTATAACTCCGTATTCCATACTCTCCTTTTTTCCGGACAGCATCGTTACGTCCGCTATCCACGCAGGATTCAGGTAATGCAATATTTTCGCTTGGGCAACGTCCCTTTGCACTTGTTGCGACAGAGAAACCACCCAACCGAAAGTGTTTTTTCTGTTTTCCCTGAACGGATGTATTCCCCTTGCGAAAAACACCGTTTCCGCCGCGCCGCACTCGGTTTTGCCGCTTCGGTTTCCGCCGAATACCCAGCGATTTTTCTTTAAACACCTATGAAAAGCAAGTTGCTTTAAGTGCACCTTTTCCCCTCTATTATAATTTTCTAAATTGCCGAGCGACTTTCGTTCTTCGATAATTCTTTCAATCCGTTTTATCCGTTGTATTATCTTTTTTTCTCGTTCCGTGTCCTTCATATCGCACCTACGCCGCGCTTTTGCCGCTATTCTACAATAATCTGCCTTTTTCCGTTTTATTTATCAACTTATTCGCCCGTTTTAACTATATAATTTTCTTAATTTTCGTTAAGGAGAACTCGCTTGAAGAAATTATTTCCCCTCGTTTTGTTTCTGCTTATAACACTTTCCGTTCAACCCGTATCCGTCCGCGCAGAAAACGAAACCGCGTATCTTAAAATCAACGCCGAAAAAGCCGCGTTCTATTTAGACGACGAGCGAACTTCCCTTTTGTGTTATCTGCCGTACACCTATTACGTGCGCTTGATAGAAGAAACGCAAAATTCCTATCACGTGGAAATTGGCGCGGAAATCTTGCCGAAAATAGACGGCTACGTGGATAAACTGTCCTTTATAAACGACGGGAAAACCGATTTTTCCTCGCCTTATCCTTTTTTAACTCTCACCACCGAAACAACCGCCGTTCTATACGACGACTGCCTGTTAACCAAGCCCGTTCAATATCTTTTCAAAAACCGAAGTATGAACTACTACGGCTATTATATAGACGCCAAAGGCGATT
>CAYQLN010000013.1:0-11671 GCA_964418455.1 uncultured Christensenella sp. | reverse complement strand
AGAAACGCTCGGCGGCGTATGCACCAAACTTATCGAAAGAAACACCACTATCCCCGTAAAGAAATCTCAAGTGTTCTCTACCGCGCAAGATAATCAAACGCAAGTAGACATTCATATATTGCAAGGCGAAAGAGAGTTTGCGAAAGACAATAAAACTCTCGGCAGATTCGAACTCGTGGGAATCGCTCCCGCACCGAGAGGAATACCTCAAATCGAAGTTACTTTCGATATCGACGCTAACGGCATAGTAAACGTTTCCGCAAAAGACTTGGGAACGGGCAAGTCGCAAAACATCACCATCACTTCCTCTTCCAATTTAAGCGACGCGGATATAGACAAAGCGGTTAACGAAGCGAAACAATACGAAGAAGAAGACAAAAAGCGCAAAGAAACCGTCGATTCGAGAAACAGGTTAGACGGTATGATATTCACGGTAGAAAAATCTATTAAAGATTTAAGCGATAAAATTACCGAAGAAGACAAGGCAAAACTCGAAGAAGAAGTAAAAGCGGCTAAAACGGAACTCGAAACCAACGATAAGGAAAAAATGGATAACGCGTTTGAAAAACTTTCGCAAGAATCCCAAACGATTTTCGCAAAAATTTATCAACAAGCGCAAAACCAAAATCCCAATCCCGAAAACAACGGGAATAACGGAAACGAAGGCGATACCGAATTCCGTCAATAATTTCACACTACTTTTTAATAATACAAATTGGCGTCTGAAAGGCGGTTTTCCGCCTTTCAGTTTGCGTTACTATAAGGATTTTTATGGCAAAGAATTATTACGAAATACTCGGCGTAGACAAAAACGCTTCGCAAGACGATATAAAAAAAGCGTACAGAACGCTGGTAAAAAAATATCATCCCGACCTTCACCCGAACGACAAAGCGGCTGCGGAAAAGTTTAAAGAGATTAACGAGGCGAACGAAGTTTTGTCCGACGAAAACAAACGCAAACAATACGATTTCCAACAAGCGAACCCCGGTTTCGGCGGCGCGGGCGGCGGTTTCGGAGGAGCAGGCGGTTTCGGCGGCTTCGAAGATATATTCGGCGATATATTCGGCGGTTTCGGCGGCAGAAGTTCGCGTTCTCAAACGAAAACTCCCGGTCAGGATATAGAACTCGAAGTTACGTTGAGTTTTTTAGACGCGGCAAAGGGCTGCAAAAGGGAAATAGTCTATTCGAGAAACGCTTCTTGCAAGAAATGTTCGGGCACGGGCGCGAAAAACGGCACGGCGTATAAAACCTGCCCTAAATGCGGCGGCACGGGACAGATACAATATGCAAGCGGAAACGGTTTTTTTCGTTCTGTAAGCGTTCGTCCCTGCGACGAGTGCGGCGGCACGGGCAAAAAGATTATAGAACCTTGCGAAGAATGTAAAGGGAAAGGCTATATAAAAGAAAACACCAAGGTTACTCTCGATATACCGGCAGGCGCCGATAACGGAAGTTATATAAGGAAAAGAGGTTTTGGCGAGGCAAGCCGAAACGGCGGACCTTCGGGCGACCTTATAGTCGTGTTCAAGGTCGAGCCGAGCAAATTGTTTAAGAGAAAAAATTTCGATTTATACGTAGAAGTTCCCATAAGTTTCAAAACGGCGGTTCTCGGCGGAAAGGTAAAAGTTCCTTTGATAGACGATACTATGGATTATTCCATACCCGAGGGGACCAAGAGCGGAAAGATATTCTGCGTTCGAGGAAAAGGAATAAAGAGCGCGCGAGGCACGGGAGACTTATATATCGTGGCGAACGTCGCTACGCCGACTAAACTCAGCAGAGAACAGAAAAAAACGCTCGAAGAGTTGGAAAAAAGTTTGGAAATCAAACAAAGCGCGGATATGAAACGTTATCAAGACGATATGAACGCTATGTACGGGAAAGACCCTTATGGAAAATAAAAAGAACGAATTTATCGAATTAAGCGTCAATACGACGCATATCGGTAGCGAAATAGTCTGCGATATTTTTTGGAACTACACCGATCAAGGTGTGGTCGTTTTGGACGTAGAAGACGTTATTTCTCTTGCCAAAGAGGGTAAAACGTGGGATTATGCCGACGATAAAATATTCACTTCCGATAAAACGGTCGTCGTTAAGGGATATTTTAAATCAGGCGAAGAAAACTCGCTTTTGCAAGCGCAGGCAGATATCAGAAAATTAAAAACAAACTCCGACCTCGATTTCGGCACGCTGGAAACTTTTAAAAGGGTAATAGACGGCGACGAATGGAGAGAGAGTTGGAAAGAGCATTTCAAGCCTATACCTATAGGCAACGTGGTCATAGTTCCCGAATGGATAGATTATCGAAGTAAAGACGGCGAGATTAAAGTCCTTCTCGATTCCAATATGGCGTTCGGCACGGGCGAGCACGAAACGACGGCTATGTGCGTGGAATTTTTGTAAAAGTACGTTAATCCCGGCGTAACCGTTATCGACGTGGGGTGCGGAAGCGGCATCTTGGGAATTACCGCGGAAAAACTCGGCGCGAAAGAAGTTTTAATGACCGATATAGACGAGTGCGCGGTAACCGCTACCGAGCACAATATGAAACTTAACGACGTTAAAAACGGCAAGGTTCTGAAAAAAAATTTGTTAGACGACCAAAGTTTGAAAGCGCAGGTAATAGTTTGCAATATAATGGCGGAAACGCTTATGGCGTTCGCGCCGCATATCGGCGGAAATTTAACCGAAAACGGCGTTATAATTTTAAGCGGAATATTGCAAGACCGCTTGGATAAAGTTAAGAAAGCATACATAGATAACGGATTTGAATTTTTAGAAGATAAAACCGAAGGCGAGTGGAGCGCGCTCGTTATGCAAAAGGTGCGATTATGAAAGCGGTCGTGTTCACGCTCGGTTGTAAGGTTAACGAGTGCGAAAGCGACGCGCTTATCGAAGGGCTTAACCGACTCGGTTACGAAGTGAGCGATAAATTGTCGCCCGCCGACCTTTATATCATAAATACTTGCGCGGTTACCAAAGAAGCGGAAAAGAAATCCCGACAAGCGGCGAGCAGAGCGTTAAAACTCAATCCCGAAGCCAGAATAATATATACGGGTTGCGCTTGCCAAAAATCCCCCGAAAGTTTTATTCGCAAAAAAAACGTTTCGTTGGTTACGGGTTCGTTTTCCAAGAACTCCATTCTTTCCGAACTCGGCGAAACGGGTGTTAAAATAGCGGAAGAACCGAAAAAATTCGAAGAACTTTGCACGGTTAAATCGCTCGGAAAAAGAACCTTCGTAAAAGTGCAAGACGGGTGCGATAATTTTTGTTCCTATTGTATTATTCCGTTTTTGCGCGGTAGGTCGAGAAGCCGTAATCCCGAAAAGATTATCGAAGAAATTCGCCTTTCTTCTTCGGCGGAAACGGTTATTAACGGAATAAATCTTTCCGCATACGACTACGGCGGTATTCGCCTTTCGGGGCTTATGAACGCTTTAAAAGAGGCTGATACGAGAATAAGGCTCGGTTCTTTGGAAGTGGGAGTTATCGACGAGGAGTTTTTAACTTCGCTCTCTAATTTGAAAAATTTCGCTCCGCATTTTCATTTGTCTTTGCAGTCGGGTTCGAACGCGGTGTTGAAAAGTATGAACAGGCATTATACGAGCGAGGAGTTTATAAAAAAAGCGCGACTAATAAGGGAATTTTTCCCTAACGCGGGAATAACAACCGATATAATAGTCGGTTATCCCACGGAAACGGAAAATGATTTTTCCCAAACTCTTTCTCTTGCAGAAACAGTGCGGTTTAGCGACATACACCCCTTTATTTTCAGTCCGAGGGAGGGAACCAACGCATATAAATTAAAGGATTTATCCCCCGAAACGAAAAAACGACGTATGGACGAAATGCTTAAACTTAAAGCAAAGTTAAAAAGCGAGTTCATAAATTCGCAAACGGGTAAAACGCTGGAAATGATACCCGAAGAAAGGGTAGAAGGATATACCGAAGGCTATTCGGAAAATTATTTAAGATTATATTTGAAAGAAAAGACCGATAAAAACACGGTTAAAGTGCGGGTGCTCTCTCCTTTTAAAGAGGGCGCGCTTGCAGAAATAATCCGATAAAGGAGAAAAATAATATGGAAAATTGTTTGTTTTGCAAAATCATCGCGGGCGAAATACCCTCCACGAAAATGTACGAAGACGAAAATATGATTATAATAAAAGACATTGACCCGAAAGCGAAAAATCATTTTTTGTGTATCCCGAAATCGCATTTTAAACTTTTAAAAGATATGACCGAGGAACAAAGCGAAATGCTTAAAAAATGTTTTCAAAAAATCCCGACTTTGGAAAAAGAATTAGGGCTTACCAACGGTTATCGCTTGGTAATAAATCAAGGCGACGACGCGGGGCAAACCGTATTCCACCTTCACATTCATATTTTGAGCGGACAAAAAATGGGTTGGACTCCCGCTTAACAAATTCTAAAAAACTCGATGAAAACCCCTCGAAAGAACTTATAAACAAGTTCTTTCGAGGGGTTTTGCTAATATCGCTATGAAATATCGTTAAAAAACGTAATTGACCAAAAGTATCGCTACGCTGGTTGATATAAGCACCGCTCCAACGACTCTGTTAAGCGTTTTCGCGTCGGCTTTATTTGCGATTTTTGCCGAGATAAGCGACCAGACGAGCGTTGAAGCGACGCATACCGAAAGACACAACAAATCGGGAACACCGCCTATAATAAAATGGCTGACTCCGCCCGTCAGCGCGGTAAACGCCATAATAAAAACGCTCGTTCCGACAGCCATGTGCATTTCATACCCCAAAAACACCGTTAAAACGAACAGCATCATCATGCCGCCGCCCGCGCCGACGAACCCGCATATAAATCCTATCAGCGTTCCGCCGATTATGGATTTTACAAGCCGTTTTTTCGGTTCGCCTTCGAACGCGCTTTCCTTGCTGTTGGAAACGGGTTTGACGATGAATTTAATTCCCAAAACGATCATCGCTATTTGCATTGTATAACCCATTGCCGTTTCGGGAACGAGTTTTGCGATTAAACTGCCTATAACGGTCGTGACGAGAACGGTCGCCAAAAGGGGAAGACTGTTTTTAATATCTAAATTTCCGTTCTTTTTATATGTCCACGCGCTAATCGCGCTTGCCAAAACGTCGCTCGCTAAACCTATGCCGACCGCCTGATAAGCGGGTATATCTAAAAAAGTTATAAGCACGGGACCGATTACGGCGGCGGCGCTCATTCCCGCAAACCCCGTGCCGATACCCGCGCCGGCGCCTGCCAAAAAACAAACCAATATTTCTAAAAAAGTATTCATATCATTAAATCTCGCTAAGTCCTTTTTTTGCGTTCGATAATATTTTGTCTATATAGCCTTTAAAGCAAACTAAGTCCCGTTCGGTAAATCCCTCGGTTATTTTGTCAAAAAATTTTTTTTGCGCAAGCCTTCCTTTTTGCGCGACGGAAAATCCTTTTTCGGTGAGAGTCAGAATAACGTTTTTTTTGTTCTCTTTTAATTTTTTCGTCGTAATAAGTCCCTTGCTTGCAAGTTCGGCTACCGCGGCAGACACTTGCGACTTGGCGATTTTTCTGGTTTTAACAACGCTTGCCGCCGTTTTGTATTGCGGATTGTTGGCTAAAAACATAAGCACGTCGAATTCCGCTCTCGAAAGTCCGTTATCGCTTCTAACTTCTTCAACGGTCAGTTCGTATAATTTCCCCAAAGTTCTTTGGTTTTCAAAATAATTCATCGTTCACCGTAAAATAGTTCTTTTTAGAACTATTTTAGCCTGCGCTTCGGTATTTGTCAAATTTTTTAACGGATAAATATCGAATAAAAAAGAAAAACCGCTAAAAAAAGCGGTTTTATAAAGGTTCTCTTCCTAAAATAGCGTCGGTGCTTTCTTCGTAAAAATCGGCAAGTTCGCATAAAAAATCTAAGGGGATTTCTCTTTGGTCGTTTTCGTATCGGCAATATGCCTGCCTCGATACGTTAAGTCTTTTTGCAACGTCGTCTTGCGTCAATCCGCGTTGCTTTCTCATTTTTTTAAGATTATTTCCTATTTTCATATTGACATATTACCATTTTGGTGCTATCATACTTAAAAAAGCACCAAAACGGTGCTATATTGCAAAAGCGATGCGTCGAAAAATTATCGAGTGGGCATTAAAGGATTTATTCGTCGCTTTAATAGCCATAGCATATTATTTGCTTTTATATTTATTAAATACCACCTGTTTAATAAAATTTATAACGGGCAAAGAATGTCCTTGTTGCGGAATGACAAGGGCGATGATTTGTCTGTTAAAGGGTGATTGGGGCGGATACGCGGCATATAACTTTTTAGCATTGCCCGTTTTTATAGCGGTGTATTTCGGGTTTCATATCAAAAGAAAACCGTTGTTTTTTAACGTAGTTCTTATATCCGTGGCTGTCATCGCGGGTTTGAGGTATATATTTATAATTTTTTAAGGAGAAGTTAAAATGACAAAAGAAAAAGTAGACGTTTTTATGATGAGCCATTCCAAACATTTTCCGTCGCTCAGCATCGGAATGATAAAGGAAAAACTTTTGAATCTGCCCGAAGATAAAGAGTTGACCTTAAACAGTTTGGAATTTAAAGATACGACCACTATGTTGCTGATATCTTTATTCGTAGGCGTGTTTGGAGTAGACAGATTTATGCTCGGAGACGTGGGAATGGGGGTTCTCAAATTATTAACGGGCGGATTATGCGGTATATGGTGGCTTGTAGACGTGTTGGGAATAACAAAAAAAACACAGCAATATAATTTTGACTTGCTTATGACGCTTATTTAAAAATAAATCGATAAAAAAGTATTTTTTTCGTTGACAAAGCGACGTCTTTTTTGTATAATTCAAATGCTGAATTTCGTTAAGGGATTCGATTAACCGCTTTATGCAGGCAAAGGAGGGTTGTAGGGAATGAGCACCGTAAGAGTAGGCGAAAACGAAAATCTCGATAGCGCGCTTCGTCGTTTTAAAAGAAAATGTTCGAGAGACGGAATTATCGGCGACCTTCGCAAAAAGGAGCATTACGAAAAACCTTCCGTTCGTAAAAAGAAAAAATCGGAAGCGGCAAGAAAAAGAAGCGTTAAAGGCTAAAAAAAAGACCTACCAAAGATTGTTTGGTAGGTTTTATTTTTGTAATGCGAAAAAGGTCAAAAAAAGTCGAAGCAAAGCGCGTCGGGGGTGGAAATGAAAGAAAAAACTTTTAAGGAATATTGCAAAGAGGCAAAAGGCAGATTGAAAAGCGGGTTTTGGCAAAATTATAAAAAAGAAGTGGATACGGAAGTTATTCGTGCCGAGAAGGAAGGCGTTTCCGTTTCCAAGGTGAAAGAGTATTATGCCGAAAAAGTCAGAGAAGATATTTTCAAAACGAGTAATAGTGCGGAAACGTTCTATTTTAAGGTTAAAAATCTTTTGGATAGCGTCGGAGAAGTGAGCGACGCACTCGGCAGACTCACCGATAAAGAAAAATACGAAACCTTGTCTTATGAAGAAAAACAACGCTATAATCTGGATTTATCGGCAAAATATCTCAAAGCGGTGGAACGCTATAAAAAAGAAAAAGCAATGGGCGTGAAAATTTAACGCGATTTTGTTTTGCGAATCGATATATAAAAAAGCAAAAGACTTCCGTCGTAAAGAAGGCTTTTGCTTTTTTATTGGTTTAACCAAGAAATTTCGTTATTTTTTTTGAACTTTTTTCGCGTCGTCCGCGGTGACCGCAATCGTTTTGGAGGGGTTGTCCGTTTTGACCGAAACGTTTAATATTTCTTTTTTGAAATAAGCGAATTCTTCCTCGTTGATTGCGCCGCTGTCTAAAAGTTTTTTATACTTTAATAATTCACTGTATTTGTTGTCGCGAAGTATCGTTTGTTGTTCGTTTTTTGTTTTATGGAATAACGGGACGGGAAGTTTTGCAAGGTCTTCTTGCTCTAAACAGCAATCTCTGATAATTTTCACGTCTAAATAATGGTTAAATTTAATGTCGGAAAAAAGCCATATAAATTGAAAGATAACCGGCCCGAATACGAGAGTGGATAAACCGCTGAAAAATAGTGATACGTCAAACTCTAAACAGGAATAAAATAATTGAAGTAAGCCCGCTAATGCACAAATAAACATTAAAACGAACAGCGTTATATCTGTAATTTTTTTTGCCAAAACAAGCGTTTTGTCATTGTTTTTAATCATCTTTTTCTCCTTTGAATCGCTTTGTTGGTTAAACCTCGTTTAATATTATAAATCTTACAGTTGTAAGAAGTCAAGTATTTTTCTTACAAATGTGAGATATATAAAATATGAACAAATTTAAAGACGTTTTAAAATCGCTACGACAAGACGCGCAATTAGGACAGGTGGAACTTGCACAAAAAATAGGGGTTAGCAAGGGGATAATAAGTCTTTGGGAAAACGGACTAAGAGAGCCGAATATGTCGTCATTAATATTATTAGCGAAATTTTTCGGAGTTAGTATAGATTATTTAGTCGGGTTAGAGTAGTTTTTGAATTTGTTTTTATAAAGCGGCGATAAAGAAATCGAAGCGTTGCGGAATTGCCGAGAAAATTTTTAATTAAAGAACGATTCACATAGAAAAAAGTCGCTAAAAAGTTTTATAAAACTTTTTAGCGACGCCTTTTTAAACGCTATTTGATTTTAATCGGTCGCCGAATCCTAAACTTATAAGCAACGCGGTGTTAACTTTTCTCATTGCGGTGGGCGACAGTTCGCCTATTTTTTCCATTAAACGTCTTTTATCGAGAGTGCGTATTTGCTCTAAAAGAATAACCGAATTTTTTGCCAAACCGAACTCGTTTGCGTTTATCTCTATATGCGTGGGTAGTTTCGCTTTGGTTAATTGGCTGGTAACGGCGGCGGCGATAACGGTAGGGCTGTATTTGTTGCCCGTGTCGTTTTGTACTATTAAAATAGGTCTAACGCCGCCCTGTTCGCTCCCCACGACGGGGCTGAGGTCGGCATAATATAACTCGCCGCGTTTTATCATAATTTCTCCAAGCCGAAAAAGTTGTTCCCATTATCATTTTATGCCGAAACTTTCGGCTTGTGAAACGGTGGGACGCTTAAATAATTGCCAAAAATATTCGCCTTTATTCAGCCTCGCCTTTTTTCGGCAAATAATAAGGGCGCAAAGTTAAACGTAAAAAAAATAAATCGCCTGTTAACAAACGTGCGCTTGGCGTTTTTTGGTGTTGACAAATAAATTGAAACGTATTATACTAACCCTGTTAGGAAAGGCGGTGCGTTGAATGGACTCGTTGACAATCGAAAACGAAATACAGTCGTTAACACTTGCAAAAAATTGGAGGAAACTCATAAACCTTTTGGAAGAGGGGTTTAAAGGCGTTTTCGTCGTTTTGCGAATACTGAAAGAAAGCAAGGTCGGTATGTCTGCCGGCGAACTTGCAAAAAGAATGCAGGTAACCACCGCAAGAATAGCGAGCGCGCTAAATTCTTTGCAGAAAAAAGGTTACGTCACCAGAAAAACGGAAAAATCCGACGGCAGAAAGGTTATTATAAATTTAACCGAGCAGGGCGAAGCCGCTCTCGAAAACAGAAAGAACAAAATAAACCAATCCATACTTCCTATGCTCGGCAAACTGACGGAAGAGGAAAAGGAAACGCTCTTTTCTTTATTGAATAAAATTTTAAAATAAAGCAAATTTCGGTTTGCTTTTAAAATAAATAATTATCTAACAATGTTAGTAAAATGAAATAATATAAGAGGTGAAAAAATGGATTTAATTCAAGCAGTTAAAGAAAGACATTCCGTAAGAAGGTATACTGACAAAGTAATAGAAGCGGAAATACGCGAAAAAATCGATCAAACGATAGAAGAGTGTAATAAAGAGGGCGGATTGCACATACAATCGGTATACGACGAGCCGAAAGCGTTCGATTCGTTTATGGCGCACTACGGCAAATTTTGCGGCGTGAAAAATTACGTGGTTTTAATCGGCGCGAAAGGGCAAGAGGAAAAAATAGGCTATTACGGCGAAAAAATCGCGCTTGTCGCTCAGTCGCTCGGATTAAACAGTTGCTGGGTTGCAATGACTTATAAAAAAATAAAAACCGCATTTAAATTGAACGAGGGAGAAAAGGTTTATTGCGTCGTTTCCTTGGGGTATGGCGAAAGTAAAGGCGTTCCGCATAAAAGCAAGTCCTTTTCTCAGGTCGCGCAAGCAGACAACGCTCCCGAATGGTTTGTGAACGGCGTTAATTGCGCGCTTCTCGCCCCGACTGCTATGAACCAACAAAAATTCAAATTTACGCTGGAAGACGGAAAAGTTTTTGTTAAGAACGGTTTAGGGTTTTATTCTAAAATAGATTTAGGCATAGTCAAATTCCATTTCGAACTCGGCGCGGGTAAAGAAAATTTTGTTTGGGGAAAATAGAATAGCAATCGCGCCGAAGATAAAAAAGTTTCGGAAAAACAAATCTGTTTTCTAAAAGAATAGCGGTTGACAAACTTAGCGATAGGGTATATACTTTTTTCGTAAAAAATGTTTCGTTTAAGGAGTTTTGTAATGAGCAATCAAGTCATCACCGAAAAATCTTTTAAAGAACCTATGTTTTTTTCTCATATAGGCTCTTCTTTCGAGAAAAACGCAAAATTGCAAAATATACCCGGTCATCACTACATAATCGTTCAAAACGGCGAGTTTGTGGGCGCGTCGAAAGGCGGTTCGGGTGTATTGCTTAATAAAAAATGTTTCAGTAAATTGAAATGCGGATTGTTTTCAAAAACCGTGAGCGCCGATATTTATTCCGCAAACGATTATAGTTTCGAAAAGAAATACTTTGCGGGAAAAACTCAATACGGATTCAATATTCACATGAAAGTAAGTATTAAAGTCAAAGACGAGTATAAACTATACTCAAAAATAGTAAACGACTTGAAAACGGTGTTCTATCTCGGTTCAACTCTCGAGGGCGTATATTGCGACTTTATAGACGAATCTATTAAAGAAATTGCTCCTACGCTGTCTTTTCCTCCGACCGAACATCCGATTTTTATCACTACCGCTCCGTTAAAAGAAGAGGCGAAAGAGGTTTACGATAAACTTAAAGTCGTTCTAAACAGAAAATTTTCCGTAATCGGTTGCGAAGTGTCGATTAATCCCGTTTTTCCGAGGTAAACGGTCGCTTTATAGGTTATAGGGATTTCCCGAAATAAGTCCGAAGTCTATTTTTAACGTTGAAACACGGCGTTTAAATAACCACTAACGTTTGGCACTTGTGTTTTTGCGCTTGAATTAAAAAAAGAAAGGGGCGCGGTCGAGTTTTATAAAACTCGACCGCGCCCCTTAAACTATGCATTTATTATTGAATTATTAAAAAAGTTTTAGTCGCTCGCCTTAATAACTATTAAATCTGTTTCTTTTACTTCTATAATTGGATATTCCGGCATGTCATCTGCATGGTCAAAACAAACAAGCCAATATCCTTCAATTTTTCTTGGATCGCAAATCCAACCATCCATCCCTTTGTGAACGCCTTCTTTTGCATATTTTTCTTTTTCCACGATTAATTCTACTCTATCATATTCTTTCATGTTATTCTAAGATTACCTTTACGTCTTCTTCTAAAACGGCTGCATCAATTTCCGTAGTTGTCCAAACCCCGTCTTTATCTTGATATATTTCAC
>CAYQLN010000012.1:0-11719 GCA_964418455.1 uncultured Christensenella sp. | reverse complement strand
AAAAAGTCCCCGTCTTTAAATTGCGCTTGCGAATGAATTTTTTTTGCTTTCGTAGAGAAAAAATAAAAATTATCTCCCTTATAATGCTCGTCCATAAGTTCTTTTAACGAGTCGTAAAAACGAATTTCCACGAAATGCCAATAATCCAAGCCCGCTCTTTTTAAATATTTATCGCTGACCTCGAAGCCCAAAGGCTTGACCATATGTAATTTACTGTTAGTGCAAGCGCAAGTTCTGACTATATTCCCCGCGTTTTGCGGAATTTCCGGTTCTACCAAAACAACGTTAAGCGACATTTTTTCTCCTTTTCAATATCCCGACCCAAACTCGCGATACATACCGCGACGACGGGAACTTATTAAATGATAATCTTTTTCCATTTTTATTTTTGCCTTTACTTTTTCGCCTTTTTTTTGCACGCAAACGTTTCCGCGTATATCGGCTATACAAGCATAATTTTCTGCGACAAGCGACATCGCCACGCCGTTTGCGAACGCGCCCGACCTCAACATTATTTGGGGCATGGCGTCTTCTATTTTTTTAAAAATACAAACTATAAAATCCGCGTCGCAAAGGGATAAAATTCTTGCCGATTCCGGAAAAAACAAGTCTTCCGCTATAATTATTCCTATTTTTCCTGCGCTGGTATCGTATACTCTGAAATTGCCGCCGGCGACGAATTCGCTTTCGTCGATGGAATGAGTCATATCGGTCACGCCGAGTATTCTGCCTTTATCCGCAATAACCGCAGAATGACGAAACACTCCGTAAGTATCCGTATCGCAACCGGATATTACCACTCCCTGGCAAGACGACGAAAGTTTTGCGACGTCTTGAAAATATTCCGTTTCCCCCGCAAGTTCTTTTTTGTAACTGACAAGCCCCAAACCGTTAAACCCGAAAACTATCAGATCGGAATTTTTCACCGCGGACAATTCGTATTCCCACACGGAATTTAGCGATTTGTCGGTAACGAAACAAACTTCCATACATACTACCCCTATAAATTACGCTATATCATTTTATTACGGGTAAATATATTTTGTTAAAGATATTTTTCTATAAGATTTAACGTTTCGGTTGCGGTTTTTGCAAGATTTATTTTGTTTTTCAGTTCGCGAACGCCGAGTTTCCCTTTAAAATACCACGGAGCGAATTTTTTAAATTCCATTCCGGCCTTAACTTCTCCGTAATTATCGCGCATTGCGGATAGGTGCGAAAGAATGAACGATTTAAGCTCCTTTTTACTTTCGATATTCAATAGTTCGCAAACCAAAAAAGGATTGGCTATACCGCCTCTCGCAAGCATAACGCCGTCCGCGCCCGTTTCTTTCATCATAACTTCCGCGTCGTTAACGGTAAAAATTCCGCCGTTTGCTATAACGGGAACGTTTACCGCGCGTTTAGCCCTTGCGATAGCGTTATAGTTCGGCTCTCCCGAATAATACGCTTCCCTTACTCTGCCGTGAACGGTAACGAGCGACGCGCCTGCGTTTTCCGCCATTTTAGCGAATTCCGCGGCAACGTCGTCTCCGTCGGTTTGACCTATCCTTATTTTGACGGTTATCGTTTTGCCTGATTTAACGCATTCGCTCACTACGCTTTCCGCTTTTTTTATGTCTTTTAAAAGCGCGCTTCCCTCACCGTTCTTAAAAACTTTGGGAACGGGACAACCCATATTTATATCTATTATCTTATATCCTTCGAGCATTTCGCTTTCGCAGGCTTTTCTCATATAAAACGGGTCCGCGCCGAAAATTTGGACGGCTGTTCTGTCGAACGCGCCTCCGCACTCCCAAAGGCACGGGTTGTTTTTCGGATTTAAAACCAAGCCCTTTGCGCTTATCAATTCGGTAAAGCACAATCCGTAGCCGTTTTCAAGCGAAAGAGAACGAAAAGCAAAGTCCGTGTATCCCGCCATCGGAGCAAGAAAAACGTTATTGGATATTATCGAGTTTTTTAACGATATTCGTTTTATTTGCAAACTTCGCACCGCCTTTTTTGACTATAAACAAGTTTATCAAACTCGCGACGAAATAGCAAGCGATTAAAGAAAGGCAGGCGCCGTATATGTTAAATTCGGGCAACTTTAACAAAAATATTTCCATAACGGTTTTTACGACCACTCCCGAAGTTAAACCGACTAACGGCAAATAAGACAATCCGTATCCTATTAAAACGGAATTTTCCGTTTGCAATAAAGGAAGAAAAACCGCGTTGACGCAAAGAAGTTTTATTATTTTAATCGTAGTCGTTCTTTGTTCTATCGTTAATCCCCTATATAAAACGTTTACGGCAAAAGGCGAAAAAACAAACAACAAAAAAGCGCAAACCGCGCCCGCAACGAGAGTGATAGCGAGCAAAATCTTCGTTTTCTTTTCGCTTTCCTCGCGTTCGCAAGAGGAAATGCTCGGCACGGCGACCGTCGCTATGCCGTATAAAAGAGAAACGGGCAAATTTATCAGGGTTGCGGCAGAACCCGAATATAAACCGTATAAAGAGGTTGCTTCCCTCGAATACTCGGAAAGGGCGTTCACTATCAAAAAACTGTCTATAAATTGCGAAAACGGGATGAACAATCCCAAAAGAGTTATCGGAACGGAAGTTTTTATCACCTCTTTCGCGATACTTTTTCTTTCGGCTTTTTCAATAGAAGAAAAACTAACGGAATTTAAACAACGTTTTTTGAATTTCGCGCGGAGATATATTAACGCGACGACTTCGGCGGCGGTTACTCCGAACAAAGCGCCGCAAACCGAAAGGGTTAAGTCGCCTTTAAATAGCCATGCCAAACTTAATCCGACCGCAAGTTTCGCTAATTGTTCGATAATTTGCGAAACGGCAGTCGGTCGCATATCCATTTTTCCTTGGAAATATCCGCGATAACACGCTATTGCGGAAACGACGACCACCGCGGGAGAAATAACCGTAAATCCCGAAAAAGCACTCGGCTCTCCTTGAAGCGCGGCAATAGGTTTACAAAACAACGCAAGTAACGCCGCGCACACGCCCCCGAACAATAAAAAAAGGTTTAGCGACACCGCAAATATTTTTTCCGACGAATTCGACTTGTTTTCCTTTCGAGCGACCAATCTCGCCACGGCGTTCGGCGCCGCCGCGCCCGAAAAATCCAGCAGTAAACAATATACGGGAAAAACGAGTTGATATAATCCTATACCTTTTCCGCCTAAAATATTGGTTAACGGTATTCTGTATATCGCGCCGATTACTTTCGAAACAAACGCTCCAATCGAAACGGTTCCCGCGCCGCGCAGAATTTTTCTGTTTTCATTTTCCATATTATGTAGCGCGCGGAATATTGCCAACGTTTGACTTTCACTCCAAACGGTTAGACAAAAACATTGCGCCGAGTCTGACGATTTTAACGTCGCACTCGCTAAATTTTTCATCGCCGTCGAATAAAAGCATAACGCAGCCGCAAACGTCGCCGGAAGTTATTACGGGAACTATAATTTGATTTTCGCTTGGCGCCTCTTCCCCCTCCGCTACGTCGACGGGGGTTCCGCCTTGCGCTTTGCTCACGACAACGCTTTTACGCTCTTTCATAACTTTATTTATCTCTTTCGAAAGTTTTTTACCCGTCAATTCTTTCTTTCCGCCCGAAACGAATATCACACAGTCGGTATCGGTTATAGCGCAAGTTTTTTCCGTTAGTTTGCTTATGCACTCGGCAACGCCTTCCGCAAATTCCGCAACGCTCAAAACAGGCGAATACTTTTTAAAAATCAATTGCTCTTTATCGGTAAAAATCTCTAACGGGTCGCCCTCTTTTATTCGCAAGGTTTTGCGTATTTCTTTCGGCACTACCACGCGCCCCAATTCGTCTATTCTTCTCACTATTCCTGTTTCTTTCATAAAAAAACCTCCGCAAATATTATGCGGAGATTGATTTTTATTTATTCTACCTTGTTTTAAGCCGCGCGATTAGCCAAATGCCATTCGTGCTCCGTGAAAGTTTTTTTATACTCTGCCGAGCAGTTTACCGTAACGCCGCTTTCCTCGCTCGAAACGACTACGTTGCCGTTTAAATCCTTTCTTTCCTTTTCGTCGAGAGCGTTTACCGCCGCTATGCTCGTTACGTAAATTTTCCCGCCGTATTTCGTTACGTTGTTAACCACGCTTTTCGCGGGGAAATAATCATCCTTTGACGACTGCTTGTATTCATTGTAACAAGACACCGCGCTTACTACGCAAATTTTCGGCTGAATAACGTCGATAAGTTTAGTAGTCGAAGCCGTTTTCGAACCGTGATGCCCAGCCTTAAACAGTTCCACTTGCGTTAGCGAATTATTTTCCACAAGTTTTTCTTCGCCGTTCTTTTCCAAGTCTCCCGTAAACAAAAAATCACGATCGCCGTGGGTAAACTTAACGCAAACGGAATAATCGTTTTCGTTACTCGTTTTATGGTCGTAATAATAATTATACAAAACTTCCATTGTAACGCTGTCGGCAAGCGTATACGTTCTGCTTGCGCCGTTTTCGTTTTTATAACATTCCAACGCGGTATAATGCTTTGCGCCTTGCGCTATTTCCGCTTCGCGCTCCGCAACGTATCTTTCATACATTGCGGTAGGGTCATCGGTATTATTGGTCATAGGAAAATCGATTATCGTTTTGCAATCGTATAAATCGAAAATAGTATCGCTGCTTCCCGACCCCGCGAACCCGGCGTAATGGTCTTCGTGAGCGTGAGTTACTATAACGTATTCGAGAACGCCGTCGGTAACGTAGCGATTAACGTATTCCGCTATCGTGGGGACGCTGCTCGATCTACTGCCCGCGTCGATAAGAATATCCGTATCTCCCGCTTTTATGTATATACAATCGCCGGAATGTGTGTTTCCGAGCGTCAAAAAATGAAAGGATATCGCGCCTTTCGCTTCCAAAGGAGGCTCGGATTTTTTATAGTATTTATCGTATACGAAATAGCAGGCTACCAAAACTATTATTAAAACGATTGCTACCGCTATAACCCATTTCGGGGTTTTTCTTAACGCTGCTTCCGCCGCCTTTTTTTGTTTTTTCGTGTATTTTTTCTTCGCCATTTCTCACCCGTTAAAGTTGCGTGGAAATAAGTTCTTCGTAAGTTTTGGAGGATAGATATTTAATAGGAACGTCGAAAGCCGTCAGCACGCCCGTTTTACCCTCTTTTGCCATTTTTGCCACCGCTCTCGCATAAGCGACCAAAACGCTGCCCGTAAATTCGGGGTTGGAGTCGAGTTTTATGGAAAGTT
The DNA here is from genome assembly GCA_964418455.1 of uncultured Christensenella sp. Lineage (GTDB taxonomy): Bacteria > Bacillota > Clostridia > Christensenellales > Borkfalkiaceae > UBA1259. Next base: position 6,464 of record CAYQLN010000012.1, on the reverse strand, counting down.
CCAAAAGATGCGAGTTTTCTTTCGTAGTGTTGCCGCTGCGCATAACCAATCCGCCGTGAGAAAGATTTTTTTGACGTTCTTTAACTTCCTGTTCGTCGACGAAATTAACTATCGTTTCGTAATCTTTGAAATAGTTGGGCATTTCTTTTATTTCTTTTTCTATTCTTTCTTTATCCGCGTCTTCTTTAACCGCTACGAAACATTCCCTTAAATGTTTGTCTTTCGCGGCGAGTTCGGGATTTTGGAAAGAACGAACGCGTTCGAGCGCCTCTTCTTTCGGAATGGTATATTGAATGGCGTTCACGACCCCGTCTATCCTTCTTATCGCGTCGCTATGACCTTGCGAAACGCCCTTTCCCCAAAAAGTGTAGTCGCTGCCTTGCGGAAGAATCGCGCCGAAAATCATTCTCGCAACGGAGAACAAGCCAGGATCCCAACCGATGCTTATAGCCGAAAGCGTTCCGTTTTCGATTGCTACTTTTTGAAGTTTTTTATAATATTCGGGAATTTTCGCGTGAGTATCGAAAGAATCCACGGTGTTAAAATCTTTCAAATAATCGGCGGTGGTTTCGGGCAAATCGGTTGCGCTGCCGCCGCATAAAATCAACACGTCTATCTTGCCTTTAAAATTTTCGAGTTGTTCTACCGAAAATACCTTTTCTCCGTGAAGAGGTTTGACGGTTTGAGGGTTCCTTCTGGTAAATATGCCTACACATTCCATATCGGGTGCGGCGTTTAACGCTATCGAAGCGCCTCTGCCGAGATTTCCGTATCCTACTATTGCGGTTTTAATCATAATCTCACTCCTCTTTTTCTGTTTATCGTCGTTTATATTTTACTATACGAAAAAAATTTTTGGAAGCGTTTGAGCAAAAGTTTTCTTTATATTCTCCATTATTTTTTTGAAAGTATAAAATACCCTCGCTTTTAACAAAACCCGACAAATTTTATGCGATGGTTACGCTATATAATACTTTCAATAGTTTTATGCGGAGAGTTACAATGAAAAAAATAAAAATTCGGATAGACTACCTGTCCGTAATAAAATACGCGAGTATCTTTTTATTCTTCCTTATATTTAATAATTTAGAGCCGGAAATTATGCCTTATTCGGCAGGATTATACGTCGCGCTGTTATATTCGGGTTGCTCTTTAATAGCCACTCCCGTTTTGTTCGTAACATCTTTTTTGGTTTTCGCGAAAACGGGACTGTTGCTTTCGGCAAGCGTATTCGCGATGTTTTTCGTTTTCGCTTTTTTAATCTACCGCAAGTTCGGTTCCAAACCCAATTACGAACTTATACCGCTCACCGTTATAGCGTTGACCCCGTATTTGGTAGTCGGCGACACTTCCTCCGCGTCGACCGATTTAATAAGAAGAATTTACGTTTCTTTGATAATTCTCGCTTTGACCTTTTTGATAAAATTCGCGCTGACTCGTTTTGAAAAAAAAGGTCTGAAAAGCAAATACGCGCCTCACGAAAAAGCGGTTTTCGCGGTTATGCTTATACTTTTCGGCGTGGGACTTTCGAACCTGACTTCTCCGCTCGTGTTCAAAGCGTTTGCCTTTTTTTTGGTGCTGACGGCGGCTTTCTTATATAAACCCGGATATTGCGTTTTCCTATCCGTTTGTTTGGGTTTTTCCTTTTCGGTTTACCACGGAAACGTCATTTTCCTTTCGACCTTTCTCGCCCTGTCCGTTTGCGCCGCCCTTTTAACGCCGATTTCGAGACATCTTGCAAGCGCGAGCATAGTCGTTTGCGACATTTTGCTTTTCGCACTTTTCAACTCCTACCCGAACTACGGTTTGTGGGACGTTATTGCGGCTACGATCGGAGCGTTGTGTTACTCTTTCACCCCGAATAATTTTTTAGTCGATTTAAAAGAAAAACTGTATTCTTTCAGAGAAAAACAGTTGGTTCGTCAATCGATAAACCGTAACAGGACGTTGGTTTCCAACAGACTTTACGAACTTTCGACGATTTTTAACGAAATGAGCCACGCTTTTCATTCTTTCGAACAAAACGCGTTTAACCAAGAAGGAGCACGCGAAGCGATACAAAAAAATATAGAAAAATCCGTTTGCGGAGTTTGCCAAAACAAAGATAAATGTTTGAGAAGCGGAAAAATAAAAACTGATTTTGCAAAATTGATAAACGTCGGGTTTGCGAAAGGCAAAGTTTCCGTTATAGATTTGCCGAAATTTTTGAACGACGAATGTATCAGACCGAACGATATAATTTTTCCGCTCAATAAACTTCTTGCCGAATACCGCGCGGCGATAATAGAAAAACAAAACGTTGCAAACGGCAGAAAAATGCTCGCAGAAGAGGCGGAAGGAGTTGCCGAGGTTTTGCGGTCGCTCGCTTTGGAATCCGGCTCGCTTTTGAAATATCAAAGCAGATTGGAAAGGTTGCTTGCTGACGAGATTATGAAAAACGGATTTAACGTGAGCGAATTGCTTATTTACGGAGAGGGAGAATCTTTATGCGTCGGCATTATCGTAGCAATGCAAGAAATAGCCGTGGAGCGACTTGTTAAAATTATTTCATCCGTCTTAAAAACCGAAATGTGCTTGACGGAAAAGGCGGACATAACGGAAGGCAAAGTTTATTTTCACTTAAAAAAATCTCCTTCGTTCGACGCCGTCTTCGGGGTGTGCGCCGTTACGAAAAACGGGTCTTCCGCATCCGGAGACACTCATTCCGTGATAAGAATAAAAGAAGACAAATTTTTAGTTGCGTTGAGCGACGGTATGGGTAGCGGAGAAAACGCCAGAAAAATCTCCGCCTCCTCTCTTTCTCTTATAGAAAGTTTTTATAAAGCGGGACTTTCGGGAGAATTGGTGCTGTCAACGGTAAACAAACTGCTTGCCGTAAATACGGACGACAGTTTTACCGCTCTCGACGCGTGCGTTATAGACCTTAAAAAAGCAAACGCCGATTTTATAAAATACGGAACGCCTTACGGCTTTATTATCGGCGACGAAGGAATTAGAATTATAGAAGGCAACGCATTGCCGTTAGGTATTTTAACGGAATTGAAACCCGCGGTGTGTTCGGCGAATTTAAGCGGCGGAGACATGGTGCTTTTCGTTAGCGACGGCGTTGCGGACGCTTTCGGTTGCAGTAGCGAAGTTTTGGATTTCCTTAAAACGGTTCCCGCGAAAAATCCGCAAACGCTTGCGGACGATATAGTTGCAAAAGCGCTTTCTATCAATAACGGAATCGCGAACGACGATATGACGGCGCTTGCGGTTAGAATTTTCAAAAAACAAAACGACGCGGCGTAAACGCTTTTTTTAAAACTTTGCCCGAAAGCATTTTTGCTTTCGGGCGAGGTTTTTTATCGTTTAACGACGACCATATTTCGTTTGAATAATCGAAAAAAACTTTTCACAAAAAAAATTATTTTCCGCCACGCTCGCAAAAAACACCGTTTTCGTAGCCTTGAACCGAAACGTCCGTTTCGGCAAGTTCCAAACGTTTTTCCGCCCAAGCGCAATATAGCGGATTTTGTTCTATCGCTATATATTTTCTGCCGAGTTTTTTCGCCACGACCGCGGTTGTCCCGCTGCCTGCGAAAATATCGAGAACGAGTCCGTTTTTAGGGCAACTCGCAATAATAAGTTTCGCTATCAGTTTTTCCGGTTTTTGAGTGGGATGCGCGGTGTTTTCTTTCATGGACCAATAGGGAACGGAAATGTCGTCCCAAAAATTGGAGGGGCAGGTGTATCTGATTTTTTTTCCGTCTTCTTCTTTCCAATCTTTCGGTTTACCGTTCTCTTTATAAGGCGCGAGAACTTTCTTTTTTATTTTAACTCCGTTTAAGTCAAAATAATATTCCCCCGAAACGGTAGCGAAAAAAATATCTTCCATAGAATTTTTCCAATTCGATTTCGCTCCTCTTCCTTTTTCTCTCCCCCACGTTATTCTGTTCCTTAAAATAAAGTTTTTCGCAACGACGGGACCTATAGATAACGCGCTGAACCAATCGCAACAAACATACAAAGAAGCGTCGTCTTTAAGTTTAGGTTTAACCGCTTCTATCCATTTTTCGGTATATTCGGCATAGTTCTCGCTATCGCTTTTTTTAAAGCCGTTGCCATGAAAATTTTTAGTTAAATTATACGGCGGGTCGACGATAAGTAAATCGACCGATTTATCGGGAATGTTGTTCAGCGCGACGAACGCGTCGCCGAGGACTATCTTGTCGGTCGTGTTTTCGCAAACTTCTTGCGCTTTAACGCATCTTTCAAGATACTTCGCTCCCTCTTCGAGAGAAAAATCTATGGTTTTGTTCCTATTTGATTTCATATTTGTTTATTAGTTTTTTGAAACAAATCTATCCAATAATCGAGTTTGGAAACGAATTCCGCATTGGAAGCGGTTTTTTCCATCATTTCCAAAAGATTGTCTGTGGAAACGTTTTCGTTAAAACGGAGCAGTTTACGCAGTTTCGCGCTCGCTTTAAGTTCTTCCGCAGAAAGCAAAAGTTCTTCTTTCCTCGTGCCCGATTTATATAAATCTATAGCGGGGAAAACCCTTCTTTCTGCAAGATCGCGACTTAAATGCAATTCCATATTGCCCGTGCCCTTAAACTCTTCGAAAATAATATCGTCCATACGACTGCCCGTATCCACGAGCGCAGTCGCTATTATAGTCAAACTGCCGCCGCCTTCGATATTTCTTGCCGAGCCGAAAAAGCGTTTCGGTCCCGACAACGCGGTCGGGTCGAGTCCGCCGGACAACGTCCTTCCCGAAGGTTCGATATAGTTGTTATACGCCCTTGCAAGCCTTGTCACGGAATCGAGCAGAATGACTACGTCATTGCCCTCTTCCGTTAATCTTTTCGCTCGATTTATAACCATTTCGCTCGCGCGCACGTGATGCTCGGCAGATTGATCGAAGGTGGAATAAACGACCTCGGCAGAAACGCTTTTCTTTATGTCGGTTACTTCCTCCGGACGTTCGTCTATGAGTAGAATTATCAGTTTTATATCTTTGTTATTATGCTCTATCGAATTCGCTATCTTTTTTATAATAGTCGTTTTTCCCGTTTTCGGCGGAGCGACTATCAAACCGCGTTGACCCTTACCGACGGGAGCAAACAAATCTATCGCTCTTACCGTAACGTCGCTTTCGCAGGGATTTTCCAAAACTATTTTTTCATCGGGATAACAAGGGACTAAATCCTCGAAATCCACGCGCTTTGCATATTCGACCGCTTTCTTTCCGTTTATCGAATATACGGTTTGCAATGCGGGATACCCCTCTTCGCGTACGGCTTTGGCTCTGCCTTTTACCAAATCGCCTTTTTTGAGAGAATATTTTCTTATAACGGGGTTTGCGACAAAAACGTCTTTTTCGCTCGTTTCGTATCCGCAAGTTCTTAAAAAAGCGTAATTCGAGTGAGGTTCTAAAATTCCCTCCACCGTTTTAGCCTCTCCGTCCTGATCAAAAAAATCTATGGTTTTGCTTTCGGGCTGAATTACTTCCTCTTCCGTTTCTTCAAAGAACATAGATATATCGACGGAAAGCTTCGTCGGCGCGCCTTTGTTGTTTTTTTCTGTCGGTTTAACGTCGCCGTTTTGTATCGCGAGTATTTCGCTTATTAAATCTTCTTTCTTTTTGTCTGTCGGCGATTTTACGCCCACGTATCTGCCGAGACTGCGCAAAACGGACAAATGCAACGGATCGAGAATTTCCTCCGTTAGTTTTTTGAGTTTTAACATAAAAATCTCCTTAAAAAAATTGAAAAATGAAAATTTGAAAAACGACTTAAATTTTTAGTCGTGTATAAAATATAGAAACAATGAAAACGTTCTTCGAATATTATTTTATCACCGATTTTGTTTTTTGAAGCATATTTTCGAAAAAAAACAGAAAAAAGTCAATTAAAACGCGCTTTTATATCTTTTGCCGCCTTTATTCCCGAAGCAAAAGCATAGTTGAGGTTATAGCCGCCGCAATCTCCGTCTATATCGAGCATTTCTCCGACGATATATAATCCCGTTTCGTTTTTACTGCGCATCGTGAACGGGTTGATTTTATCGGTTTTTATACCGCCCCTCGTAACCTGAGCATAATCGAACCCGAGAGTGCCGATTATTTCGAGAGTGAAGTTTTTCAACGCTTCGGCCACCGTTTCGGGAATTATTTCTTTCAATCCCTTAACGACCGCTTTCGCTATTTGTTTGTTAATAATTCCGTTTAATATTTCTTCTTTCGGTATAAATGGCGCGTTTTGAATTTTTTCCGCAATAAGCGTTTGCGTTTCTTTTTGCGTAAAGTTCGGTAAAAATTCTATTTTAATCGACGCGTTAGATTCTCCCGCGACAGACGGCGAAAGATAAAACGCGGCGTTCCCCGAAATTCCGTAATCGGTGAAAAGAACTTCTCCTTTAACCGTTTTTTTTGTTTTTCCGTTTACCGAAGTCGTTGCGACAACGCTTTCTTTTAAACC
>CAYQLN010000011.1:11255-11847 GCA_964418455.1 uncultured Christensenella sp. | reverse complement strand
CGCAAACACAAGCGTTTGTTTGTCAAGCGCGATTATATCTATCTCTCCGATTTTGGTTTTGAAATTTTTTTCAAGTATTTTGTAACCTAATTTTTTCAATTCTTTTATCGCGAGTTTTTCGCCTATTCCGCCCAAAAATTTTTTATGAAAGTTCTGCGATGTATCTTGCAAGGTCCGATCTCCTTGATTTTATCTATATGCGATTTCGAGCCGTAGCCTTTATTGCTTTCGAACCCGTATTGCGGGTATATTTTCGCCTGCTCCTTCATTAAATTGTCTCTATAAACCTTTGCAAGTATAGAAGCGCAACCGATAGTATAACTTTTATTATCGCCCTTAACGATATATTCGGCATTGATTTCAAGGTGCGTATCTACTCCGTCCACAAGGGTTATATCGGGCGAAACGGAAAGGCTTTTTACGGCATTAACCATACACTCTCTCACGGCTTGCAAAATATTTATTTCGTCGATTCTGCGCTCGCTTATTTCGCAAATCGAATAAGCAATCGCTTTTTCTCGAATAATTTTCGCAAGCGTTTCCCTCTTTTTTTCGCTGAGTTTTTTACTATCGTCAACTCCTTCGATCAAAT
>CAYQLN010000011.1:0-11245 GCA_964418455.1 uncultured Christensenella sp. | reverse complement strand
CACAACCGGTCCGGCAAGCGGGCCTCTGCCCACTTCGTCAACCCCGGCAATATATTTATATCCGATATCCGAATATTTTTTTTCGTATTCTAACTTGTCCATTTGCGTTTAATCGAAAATAATTTTTCCTATCCTGCCTTTCCTCAAATCGTCGATTATCGCAACCGCGCACCTGTCGTAATCATAATCGCCGCCTTTATGCAAAAATCCGCGACGAATGCAAATCGCATTAAAAATTTCTATGGTTTCCGTTTCCAGATTTTCCAAATCGTATTTTTTTCTCAAAAGTTCAGGATATTTTTCCTTTAATTCTTTAATCAGTTCGTAGGCAAGGTCTCCAAAATCCAAATTCGCGTCGTTCATACTGCCTATATATGCCAAATGTTTCGCATAAGTTTGATTCTCAAAAGCAGGCGGCATAGTTCCCGGCGTATCGAGCAATTCCATATCCTTTAGTCTAACCCACTGCTTACCTTTCGTAACCCCGGCGCGATTACCCGTTGTCGTTTTCTTTCCGCCTGAAAGTGCGTTAATTATCGTAGATTTTCCCGTATTAGGTATTCCCGCGACCATTATTCTTATAGGCTTAAAAACGCCTTTCGCTTTATTCCTTTCGATTTTGTCTTTTAACAGAATAAAAATTTTATCGTATAAATTATCAACCGCGCGCTTATTCATCGCCGAAACAGCCACCGCCGAAAGCCCTTGATTTTTAAAATCCGAAAGCACTGCGGAAAGATCTTTTTCTTCGACCAAATCGCATTTGTTCAAAACATATAAAATCTTTTTGTCTTTGAATAGATTATCGAGTTTTTTATTCATCGACGCCCTCGGCGCTCGCGCGTCTAAGACCATCAAAACCCCGTCGACGAGTTTCAGAGAATCTTCCATCATTCTCACGGCTTTAGTCATGTGCCCGGGGAACCACTGTAAATGTTGCATATTATTCCTTTTTTAACAAATCAGGTCGCCTTTCTTCCGTTATTTTAAGCGATTGGTTTTGTCGCCATTTTTCAATTTCCGCGTGGTTTCCGCTTCTTAAAACCTCGGGGACAACAAGTCCCATAAATTCTTGCGGTCTAGTATATTGCGGATATTCCAAAAGTCCGGAAACAAAACTTTCTTGTGCAAGGCTTTGAGCGTTTATTACTCCGTCGACGTATCTTGCAACCGCGTCGGTAACGACCATAGCAGGAATTTCGCCGCCCGTCAAAACGTAATCTCCAACGGATATTTCCTCGTCTATAAAAAGGTCGATAACACGCTGATCCACTCCTTCGTAATGTCCGCATAAAAGCAAAAGCCATTCGTATTTTCCGAACTCAAAAACTTTTTTTTGATTAAAAACCTGTCCTCTCGGCGACATAAAAATTCGTTTTGCCTTGTGAGAAGGGTCAACCGCAGCAATCGCGGAAGCAATGGGTTGAGGCGTCATAACCATTCCCGCACCGCCGCCGAACGGAGCGTCGTCGCACTTTTTGTGTTTATCGAGAGTATAGTCGCGTATATCGGTAACGTATATTTCTATTTTCCCGCTATCAACCGCTCTGCCGAGTATGCTCGTTTTAAGAGGCGCAAACATTTCGGGAAAAAGCGTTAAAATATCAATCCTCATAGCAAGCAATCTCCGTAAAAGGTTTTTCTAAAACTTTCATCGTTTTTTTTGCGACGTCGATTTCCGCGCACAAACTTTTTAAAAAAGGAAATCTCACCGTTTTACCGTTTGTTTTTTTAACGGTTATAACGTCCGTTTTTAAACTTTGTATGTCTTCTATTTTGCCGAAATATTTTTCGCCGACGAAAAAATCGCAGCCCAAAAGATCCACAATATAGAACATCCCCTCTTCGAGCGGCGGCAAATCGGCTCTCAATGCGGAAATATATTTACCTCTGAAAAGTTCCGCGCAATTTCTGTCGTTAACGCCGAAAAGCGAAACGATTAAAAAACCTGCGCCAAATTTAATCTTTTCTATATTGAACGCTTTGCCTTCGATATAAACTCTTTTTAATTTTTCCAATCGCAAAGGGTCTTCTCCGAGCGCAAAAACTTTAAGTTCTCCTTTAACTCCTTGCGGTTTTGCTATTAATCCGACTTCGAGCAAATCTTCCATATTTCCTTACTACAAAAAACGTGGGGTATTACTCCCCGCGTTCCTTGATTTCGATATTATATCTTTTATTTTCTTTTTGTTGTCCGTTACGAACGAGAGTGCGCAGAGCCTTTGCGATTTTACCTTGACGACCGATGACCTTGCCCATATCTCCTGCTTCCAAAATTACGGTTACGTCTACGCGGTTACCCTCTTCTTTCACGTCGTATTCGATTTTTTCGGGTTCTTCCGCAAAACTTTCGACTACGAATTTTATAAGTTCTATCATCTTACCCTCCTAATCGTAAGTTATTTAGACTTACGAACTTTTGTTTTAGGAGCGGAAAGTTTTTCGGGCTTAGGTATAATTCCTTTATTGATAAGAATAGCCTTAACTGTTTCGGTGGGTTGAACGCCTTTTGCAAGCCAATCCTTCGCTTTTGCTTCGTCGATAACGATTTCCGCAGGTTGAGAAATAGGATTATAATGTCCTACTTTGTCGATATACGCTCCGTCTCTCGCGTTTCTGCTATCGGTTATTACGATACGGTAGAAAGGTGATTTTTTATCGCCCATTCTGGTTAATCTCATTTTTACTGCCATTTTAGTTTCTCCTGTTTATATAAATTTTTCTTTTTTTCCGATTGCTTAAAATTTGAACATTCTATTGTTCTTCATTTGCTTCATCATTTGCTTGGTTTGTTCAAACTGTTTAAGAACTCTGTTAACGTCTTGCACGGTCTTGCCCGAACCCTTTGCGATACGATTTTTCCTCGACGAATTTATTATTTGCGGATTTTCCCTTTCGCGCTTCGTCATAGACTGTATTATCGCTTTCATGGTTATCAGTTTGTTCTCGTCAATATCGTTTTCGCTAACCTTGAACTTTCCGCCCATACCCATTCCGGGCAACATACTCATAACGTTTTTAAGTCCGCCCATCTTGTTCATCGTTTCAAACTGCGACAAATAATCGTCGAGAGTGAAAGAATTTTCGCGGAACTTTTTTTCCATTTTCTTTGCTTCTTCTTCGGTAATTGCTTCTTGTGCCTTTTCAATCAAAGAAAGCACGTCGCCCATACCGAGAATTCGATTTGCCATTCTATCGGGATAGAACGGCTCTAAATCGCCGAGTTTTTCTCCTATCGAACAGAACTTGATAGGTTTGCCCGTTACCGCTTTCATAGAAAGCGTCGCGCCGCCGCGAGTGTCCCCGTCGAGTTTCGTCAAAACCAAGCCGGTTACTTCTAAACGTTTGTTAAAAGTATCGGCAACCTCTACCGCGACTTGACCGGTCATAGAATCGACCACCAAAAGGATTTCCGCGGGGTTTACCTGATCTTTAATTTTTTCAAGTTCTTGCATCAACTCTTCGTCGATTTGTAATCTGCCCGCAGTATCTATTATAACCGTATCGAACCCGTACGACTTTGCGTATTCTACGCCTGCTTTTGCTATCTTAACCGGATCGCCCTGCCCTTTTTCAAAAACCTGACACCCCGCCTTTTCTCCTACTATTTTAAGTTGGTTTATGGCGGCGGGTCTATATACGTCGCAAGCGACGAGTAGCGGCTTTTTGTTTTGCTTTTTAAGCATTAATCCGAGTTTTCCGACCAGAGTGGTTTTGCCCGCTCCCTGCAAACCCGCCATCATTATAACGGTGGGAGGATTGCTTGACACGGAAAGTTTGGCGTTGGTAGACCCCATAAGGGATATTAGTTCTTCGTTAACTATTTTAATAACTTGTTGCGTCGGACTTAAACTTTTTAATATTTCCTGTCCGACCGCGCGCTCGCTGACCTTTTGAACGAAATCCTTCACGACGGACACGTTAACGTCTGCTTCGAGAAGCGCGATTCTGACTTCCCTCATTGCGGTTTTTATTTCCAACTCGGTGAGTCTTCCGCGTTTAGTTAATTTGGAAAAAACGTGATTAAGTTTTTCTGCCAATCCGGAAAATAATGCCATTATTTACCTATTATCTCTTTAATTTTTTTAGACGTTTCGCCGTCGCAAAACTCTGCAAGTTCAAAAAGTTTACTCTCTTTCGCGCTTATTTTTAGTTGATTTTCAAGTTCGATAAGTTTTAGTCTTACCTTTTTAACGATTTCGTGAACGCTTTGCCTAGAACTGCCTTCCTGTTCGGCAATTTCCGCAAGCGATAAATCGTAACAATAATAAGCGGAAAAAATTTCGCGCTGTTTTTCGGTAAGAAGCCCCTTATATATCTCAAAAAGGGCTACGATTTCCAAGTCTTTTTCCATAAAACGATTCAAAGGTGTAAAGCATTTTTGTTTTACACCTTTGTTATTATACTTTTTATATTCGATTTTGTCAACTTTTTTTTAAATGTTTTTATTTTTGCGTTTTGAAATAAAAACGATAGCGATCCACACGCACGCTGTCCACGCCAAAACCCACAAAATATGCGGATAAAAACAGAGTAAATTATTTTGAAAAACTCCGCTTGCTATTTTTACCGTATGAACAAACGGCAAATAATTTATTATAACGGTGAACGCGCCCATATTTTCGGTCGGCATAAATATTCCGCCGAGCATACTTCCCGCCGTTATTATAATGGAACAAATCGGTCCTGCATGTTCCTCTCTTTTGCAAAGGGTTCCTATCAAAACGCCTATGCTTATATAAAAAAGCATCGAAGGAAAAAGATATAAAACAGCAAGAAAAATTTTCGCAGAAAAATCAAGCCCGAAAATCAACGAAATCGCCATAAAAATTACGGTTTGCGCAAAAGTGACGGGTATTAAAGCAATTACAAAGGACAAATGATACCACCATCCTTTTATGGGAGCAATCTTTATCCTGTTTATAAACTCCCCGCTTTTATCGCAAGAAATTTTCAGCGCGACAAACAGCGCGACGAAACAATATCCGAAAACGCATATCCCTATAACATAATTCTCGATAAGAAAATTATTCGGTATATATTCCGTTCCGTTAAATATTAGAGGCATAATTATAAGCATAATCGCGGGAAAAACAAAACAAAAAACAATAGACAGAGGGTCTCTTAATATCTCTTTAAAATTACGTTTAATCAATATCGCTATTTTAGTCATCGTTTCCTCCGCAAAGCGATAAAAACGCTTCTTCAAAATTTTGTTTTCCGCTTTTTGCGATTATTTCCTCGGCAGTGCCGTCGATAACAAGTTTCCCGTTAGACATAACGCCTATTCTATCCGCCAAATTTACCGCTTCTTCCAAATAGTGCGTCGTCATGAGAATGGTTACCTCGCCTTTCAGTTCGCGAATAATTTTCCAAAGTTCGTTGCGACTTTTAACGTCTAATCCCAAAGTAGGCTCGTCAAGGATTAAAACTTTCGGTTCCGTTATTACCGCCATGGCTAACGACAGTCTGCGTTTTTGTCCGCCGGAAAGATTTTTAGCAAGACTGTTTATCTTATTACGCAAAGAAAAACGCTCTATAATTTCGTTTCGTTTGTTTTCCGCGTCCTTAACGCCGTATAAACCGCATATAAAATCTAAATTTTCCCGAACGGTTAAATTAAGAGCAACCGCCGTTTCTTGCGGAGAAAGGTTTATTATGCTTTTAACCTTTTCATTTTCTTTATCTAAATCGTAACCGCCAACCGATACTATTCCGCTATCCTTTCGTATTAAAGAACATAAAATGTTTATCGTCGTAGATTTTCCCGCACCGTTAAGTCCCAAAAACGCAAAAGTTTCGCCTTTATTTATATTTAACGTTAACCCGTCGACCGCAGTTAAAGCCCCGTATTTTTTATATAATTTTTCTATCTTAATCATCGGATTCTTCACCTTTTGCAGAAAGAATCGCGCTTGCAAAATCATAATATTCGTCACTTTTAACAAGCGCAAGGCCCTTCTCTAAATCTCCGAGCATCAAAAGCGTGTCGCCCGTTTCGATACCGAAAGCATCTCTCGCCGCCTTCGGAATGGAAATTTGCCCTTTGTCGCTTACCTTTACTAAAAATATAAATTTATCCTGCTTCTTCATTTTTGCACCATCTTCCTTTTTTTCTTACTTTTCTTGTTTTTCTTACTTTATCATTTAAAAAACGTTTTGTCAATTATTTGTTTAGGTTATCAAGAATTTCAAGCACAAAAAAATAAATCGATAAAAATTAAATAATTACGTTTTGTCATTGATATTTTTTATATTAAATGGTATAATATTAAGAAAATTGTATTTATTTACGGGAGAAAAACATGAAAGCGGACGAAAAATATCTTGCAAGAATAAAAAGAGAAGTTATTTCTGCGGAAGAGATAAAAAAAGCCATAAGCGAAGCCGGTAAAAAAATCGACGAATGGTACGACGGGAATCCCATCCTCTTAGTAAGCGTGCTCAAAGGGTCGTTTGTTTTCCTTGCGGATTTATGCAGAGCGGTAACCGCGCCTTGCGAAATCGGATTTATGTGCGCCAAAAGTTATTACAACGGAACCTCTTCGTCCGGAATGGTTAACATTACTATGGATTTGGAACAAGACGTCAGCAATTATAATTTAGTTATAGTTGAGGATATTATAGACACGGGCAGAACGCTTAAAGATATAGTAGGCTTGTTAAAAGCAAGAAATCCGCGTTCTCTTCACGTGGTTACTCTTCTCGATAAGCCCGAAAGGCGTGTCGTTGAAATGTCTGCCGACGTAACTCTTTTCACCATACCGGATTATTTTGTCATCGGTTACGGCTTGGACTGCGGAGAATTATATCGCAATCTTCCTTATATTGCGGAATACAATACGGATGCGGAATAAAGATTATATAAAAAAGACCTGCCTAAACGTTTAGGCAGGTCTTTTTTATATAACAATATTAATCTTATCTCAAAGTCTCACTCGCTAATTTTTCAAAAGCGGGTAACGAATCGATTATGGTTTTCTTAGATACGCAATAAGCAATTCTAACGTATCCTTCTATACCGAAATCCGAACAAGGAACGAACAGTATTTCGTTTTTTTTCGCGGCTTCGAAGAAATCGAAATCGTTTCCGTTAGGCGCTTTCAACAATAAATAAAACGCACCGTCGCCTCTAACGCACTCAAAACCGAATGCGGTTAATTTATTATATAAAATATCGCGATTCTCTTTATATTGTTTTACGTCGGAAGTCGTTCCGATGCATTTAGCGACCATTTTTTGGAACAAACTCGGCGCGCAAACGAAACCGAGCGAACGACCTGCGCCGCATACGGACAAATATACTTCCGTTACGTTATCCGCTTTGGGATTAACCGCTATATATCCTATTCTTTCCCCGGGCAAGGATAACGACTTAGAAAAAGAATAACATACCAACGAATTATCGTAATAATTCATAACATACGGCACTTCGACGTCATCGTAAACAAGTTCTCTATACGGCTCGTCGGCTATTAAATATATAGGATTACCGTATTCGCGAGATTTTCGGGTTAAAATTTCCGAAAGTTTTTCGATAGTCGATTTAGAATATACCGTTCCGCTCGGATTGTTCGGCGAATTTATTATTACAGCCCTTGTTTTTGGATTGATTTTACTTTCAAAATCGTTAAAATCAATTTGAAAATTACTGTAATCGGGTTTACTTATTACGATTTTACCGCCTGCGTTTTCTATAAACACCCTATATTCCGTGAAAAACGGCGCAAAAACAATACATTCTTCGCCTTCGCGCATAACTGCTTTTAACGAAATCGTAAGAGAAGCTGCCGCGCCGCACGTCATATAAATCAATTTAGGGCTCATATCCACGTTAAAATTTGAACGTATATAATCCGAAACCGCCGTTCTCGTTTCCAAATCTCCTTGCGCCGAAGTATATCCGTGCAAAGCGGTAGAATTTTCGCTCCTTATTAAATCAATCAACGTTGCGTTAACGATTTCGGGAGGATTTACGCTTGGATTTCCCAAACTGAAATCGAATACGTTTTCCCCGCCTATTTGCTTTGCGCGAGTTTTACTGTATTCGAATATTTCTCTTATAACGGAACGCCTGCTTCCGAGTCCGAACATTTTTTCGTTTACAAACATTATTATTCACCTATTTTTAATAATTTTAAAGCGTTTTTATAAAAAATCGCGTCCAAAGATTGTTTATCGAGACCCAAACTTTTTAATTTTTCAACGGTAAATTTCATATCTTGCCAAGGCAAATCCGTTGCGAACAAAATTTTATCTTTTCCGTGTTTTTTCAGAATTGCCAAAAACGTTTCGTCCGATATATTATTAAAAGTAAAAGAAGTATCGAAAAAAACGTTTTTTCCGCATAAATATTTTATGACGTCGTTCCACGACTTATTTCCGCCGTAATG
This sequence comes from uncultured Christensenella sp., assembly GCA_964418455.1. GTDB lineage: Bacteria > Bacillota > Clostridia > Christensenellales > Borkfalkiaceae > UBA1259. The sequence continues at coordinate 2,852 of CAYQLN010000011.1, read as the reverse complement.
CGCTAAAACAAGCTTATTATAGTTAACTTTCTCTATAACTTTTGCAACTTTATCGGGAGGACATTTAACGGGTTCGCCCTTAAACCCCTCGTCAACACCGGCGTGAGTTACTACTATTAAATCGTTTTCTTTTGCAAGTTCGATTATCCGAATATAGCGCTCGTCGTCGATAAAGGCGTTTTGATAATCGGGATGAATTTTCACGCCCAAAAAACCTTGACTTTTTATAAAAGCCATCTTGTTTTCTAAATCTTCGCAACACGGATGAATACCCGCAAAAGAAATCACTCTTCGAGTTTGATTTTGAAAATCATCGTTGATTTTTTTTGCGAAAGTATTCACGCTTTCAAATTTCAACGGATTTGTTAAAACGGGCAAAGCGACCGCGGTATTCACGTTACCCTTTGTCATATTTTCGAGCAAACCGTCTATCGTTCCGTTGCTATACGGCATACTATTCGACTGCGTTGCCAAATGCGCCACAGTCTTTTCCGCAATAGCATTCGGGAAAACGTGAGTATGAAAATCTATAATCATTTTATTTTGTTAATTCTTCCGTCGTAAGAGTTTTAACGCCGTTGCTAATTAAAATTTTATCGGCTAACTCGGTGTCGCTTGGTTTCAAAACTACCTTCGCGTCTTCGCCGTCGGTAGATAATCCGTACATATATTCCACGTTTATGCCGTTATTTGCCAAAATTTCTAAAAGCGATTGCAAACTACCCGACTTGTGACTTATTTTCACGACCAAAACGTCGGTAAGCATCGTAGCAAATCCGCTTAAAGAAAGTTTTTCTTTGCAAAGTTCGGGATTGTCGACCAACAGTCTTAACAAACCGTATTCAGTCGTATCTGCAAGACTAAGCGATAAAATATTAACTTTATTATCTTTCAAGACTTTAAGAACTTCTCCGAGTCTTCCCTGTCTGTTTTCAATAAAAACCGATAGTTGTTTTGCCACCATATTTTTTTCTCCTCATCAATATAATTTTCTTTTATCAACGACGTGTATTGCTTTTCCTTCGCTTCTAACAACCGTTTTAGGCTCGACAATTTTAATTTTTGCGTTCAATCCCAAACTTTGGTTAATGACGTGCGCGATTTTTTTAGTTAAAAATTCAATGCCTTTTATTTCGTCGTGATAGTATTTTTCGTCGATTTCCACTTGGATTTCCAAAGTGTCTAAATTATTTACTCTGTCTACAATCATCATATAATGCGGGGTTACTTCTTTCACTTCAAGCAATGCCGCTTCCACTTGACTCGGGAAAACGTTTACTCCGCGAATTATAAGCATATCGTCAACTCTTCCCTTAAATCTTGAAATTCTCGCGCTGGTTCTACCGCATTCGCAAGGAGTTCTGTCGATGCTCGTTAAATCCTTCGTTCTATATCTTATAAGAGGCAAACCTTCTTTCGTCAAAGTAGTAAAAACAAGTTCGCCCGTTTCTCCTTCCGCAACGGGAGTTAGAGTATTGCTGTTTAAAATTTCAGGATAAAAATGGTCTTCGCAAACGTGCAAGCCGTTGTGGAACTCGCAATCGCATGCAACGCCGGGTCCCATAACTTCCGAAAGGCCGTAAATATCGTGGGCTTTTATATTCAACCTACTCTCTATATCAAGACGCATTTTCTCTGTCCAAGGTTCCGCGCCGCATATAGCCGTTCTTAATTTTATATCTTTAATTTTATCCTCGCTTTCCAAAACTTCCGCCAAATGCAAAAGGTAAGACGGCGTGCAGGCAATCGCCGTCGCACCGAAATCCACCATCATCGTCGTAAGTTTTTTCGTGTTACCGACGCTCATAGGAACTACCATCGCGCCGATTTGTTCCGCGCCGTAATGCGCACCGAGTCCGCCCGTGAACAATCCGTAGCCGTATGCTACCTGGATAACGTCGTTTTTTGTAACGCCTGCCATTGTCATACACCTTGCAACACATTCTGCCCATATATCCAAATCTCTTCTCGTATAACCTACGACGGTGGCTTTCCCGGTAGTTCCGCTCGAAGCGTGAACGCGAACGATTTGCGAATTGGGAACGGCAAATAAGCCGAAAGGATAAGTATCTCTTAAATCGTCCTTCGTCGTAAAAGGCAATTTCGTTATGTCTTCTATTCCCTTAATATCGCTCGGTAAAAGTCCTACCGCTTGCATTTTTTTACGATAAAACTCCACGTTGTGATATACGTAATTAACGAGTTTTACAAGTCTTTTGCTTTGAAGCGCAGTCATTTCGTCTCTTGACATACACTCTTTTGTTTCGTTCCAAATCATAATAATCTCCTCAAAACACCTTATTCGTTAACGTTGTATCCGCACAAAAATGCTTTTTCGTTTATCTCCACGGTTTTTTGCGGAACAGTTGCCCTGACAACCGAAAGCCACGCTTCCTTTTCAAAACCTATGACCTTTGCCGCCAATCCTAACACAACCGAGTTAAGAACCTTTGAGTTGCCGAGTTCTGCGGCGATTTTTCCACCGTCGATCGCATATACTTTATGATTTTCGCAAAGCCTTTCAATAATTTGTTCGGGATACTTTTTCGCGCCGATAACGACGGTCATCGGGTCTATGCGACAATCGTTAACTACGATAACCCCGTCTTTTTTCAAAAAGTGAGCGTAACGCTCCGCTTCCAATTTTTCAAAAGAAATCAAAAAATCGGCAGAACCTTCTTCTACGACGGGCTCGCAAACCTTTTCGCCGTATCTGACAAAAGTGACCACGCTTCCGCCGCGTTGCGCCATACCGTGCACCTCCGAAAGTTTAACGTCGTATCCGTGACTTAACGCGGTTTTACCGATAATTCTACTCGTTAAAAGAGTGCCCTGTCCGCCAACGCCGACTA